>NZ_JBILVF010000017.1:0-41164 GCF_044370595.1 Mycobacterium sp. | reverse complement strand
TGCTTCAGCGGATCTGCTGGGCATGCTGGACGTCGAAGAGGTCTGCACCGCGCTCACCTCGGTGTGGGTGGCAGTGCTGCAGTGTGCGCTGGAGGCGATCATCCGGGCCGACACCCCTCCGGGCGGGTTCGCTCCGGCGGCGATCGCGGTGATCGGGATGGGCCGGTTGGGTGGCGGTGAGTTGGGCTACGGCTCGGACGCCGATGTGATGTTCGTCTGCGACCCGGCCACCGGCGTCGACGAGAGCCGGGCGGTGAAGTGGTCGGTGAGCGTCGCCGAGCAGCTGCGCGGCCTGCTCGGCTCACCCAGCGACGACCCACCGCTGGAGGTCGACGCCAACCTGCGACCGGAGGGCCGCAGCGGCCCACTGGTCCGCACCCTGGCCTCCTACGGCGCCTACTACCAGCAGTGGGCGCAACCCTGGGAGGTGCAGGCGCTGTTGCGGGCCCGGTCGGTGGCCGGCGACGCCGGACTGGCGGCGCGCTTCGTGGCGATGGCCGACGCGGTCCGCTATCCAGGGGGCGGGATCTCCCCGGATGCCGTGCGGGAAATCCGCCGGATCAAAGCGCGGGTCGATGCCGAACGGCTGCCCCGCGGGGCGGACCCGAATACCCATACCAAACTCGGCCGGGGCGGCCTTGCCGATGTCGAGTGGACCGTGCAACTGCTGCAATTGCGGCACGCCCACGAGGTGCCGGCGCTGCACGAAACCGCGACGCTGAAGGCCCTGGAGGCCATCAAGGAGGCCGGGTTGATCCCTGAGGACGACGTCGCACAATTGCGCGAAGCCTGGCTGACCGCGACGCGCGCCCGCAACGCCCTGGTGCTGGTGCGCGGCCGGCCTACCGATCAGCTGCCCGGACCGGGCCGTCAACTCAACGCGGTCGCGGCCGCAGCGGGGTGGCGGGACGGCAACGGAGGGGAGTTCCTCGACAACTACCTGCGCGTAACCCGGCGCGCCAAAGCCGTTGTGAACAAGGTATTCGGGAGCTGAGGCACCGGTGGAGAAATGGGAAGGCCGGCTGATCAGCGGTGAGCAGACCGTCCGCGACGCCACGCGGGCCGTGCGGACACCTCTGGGGCCGTTGCATGCCGAGGCCGTCGTACAACGCACCGCGAACCACAAGACCTACGCGCGGGGATTTATCAGTGATACCCAGGGACCCACGGTGGAGGCCGAGGGTGTCTTTATCGAACCCGCGTGGGCACGCAACGGAGGCGGAACAGGCAGATGAGGTTTTACGTCAGCAGCGCATTCGTGGACACCGGGGAGATCGTTGAGATCGCCAAAGCCGCAGACGAACTCGGGTACGAAGGTATCGCGATTGCCGATCACGTGGTCAATCTGGAGACCCTGTCGACGCCATACCCGTACACCGACGACGGGCAGCGACGCTGGCAGCCCTTCACCGACTGGCCGGACCCATGGGTGCTTGTCGGGGCGCTGTCGCAGGCCACCGCTCGGCTGAAGTTCGTCACCACGGTGTACATCCCGGCCATGCGGGATCCCTACTCGGCCGCCAAAGCCATCGGAACCGCGGCCTGCCTGTCGGAAGGCCGGGTTGAACTCGGCGTCGGGGTGGGCTGGTGCGAGGAAGAGTTCGCTCTGCTTGGGCAGCCCTTCGCCAAACGCGGCAAGCGCACCGACGAGATGCTGGAGCTGATGAAAGCGCTCTGGCAGCCGGGCTGGACGGAATTCGACGGCGAGTTCTACCGCACCCCAAGGCTGGAGATGATGCCCACACCGCCGCGGATTCCCATCTACGCCGGCGGGCTCTCCGACGTCGCGCTGCGACGTGCTGCACGCAACGACGGGTGGATCGGCGATCTGATCGGGTTGGATCAGGCCATCGCGTCGGTGCAACGGATCGGCGAGATACGGTCGGCGGCCGGGCTGGGAATGGACGGCTTCACCGTGATCACCCCGCTTGTCGACGCGTTCCTGCCGGAGCACTTCGAACGTGCGGCCGCCGCTGGGATCAGCGCCGTGCTGACCATGCCGTGGATGTACTATTCCGGTCCGTCGGCGTCGCTGGCCGAGAAGATCGACGGTATGAGTCGCTTCGCCGCGGCCTTCGCCGGGTGAGTTTGCGGGCCGTTTCAGCTCTGAGGGGCTACTGCTCTCAGGGGTTGCACGTCGGGCACATCGCCGGATCAGCAGCCGCGGACGTCGGTCGCCGCAGCTGGTGCGAACACGACGCGCAGGCGTGGATTTCGTTGCAGACCAATGCTGTCGGCGTGTCACAGAGTCGGCAGGGCAGACCCGTTTCGGAGCTCACCCGTCCGAATCCCGGGCACCCGCACACGGGGCATCCGGTGGCCAGCCGACGAGCCAGGCTGGCGGCTAACCGGCGCAACACCCGGCGTCTGCCGGGGTTGTGGTGCGCCCGCAGATCGGGTTCGACCAAAGCCAGACCGTCGGGGGAGGCCGCGACCGCCGCGGCAATCGCCGTGGCCAATGTGTCGGTGTCGCTGACGCCCTTGGCCACCCCAGCGACCGGGCCGCAGGGCCGCACCGTCAGCGCCTGCTGCGGCAGCCCGGCCAGCAACTGGTCCGGCAGGTCGGCCGGTCGGGCCACTCGGTGGCCGGTGCTGGGAACTGAGGTGCTGCGATAGCCTTCGACAACCTCGATTCCCAGCACCTCGTCGCAGAACATCACGATCTCCTCGTGCCCGAACCAGCCCCCGGGCAGAACGCCGTAGCTTGCCTCGCTCGCGAGTCCGTAGGGCAGGCCGGTGATCTCCATCGCAAGACGAGCCTTGCCCCGGGCCGCCTCCGTCGCTGCGCCACGGCGGGCCACCTCGCCGGTGAAGGTGCCGAAGCGATCGGTGTCGAGATCCGGCGGTGTCAGCAGTTGGGCGCCCAACAGAGAACGGAACGCCAAGGCGAACTGATGTTGCTTTCCATGCCGGGTGCCGACCGCGATGGTCGTCCCCCGGTAGGGGGTGTCAGCTGGTGAATGCTCCCTGCGATCGGTCATCGAGTATCGCGAGGATCTCGCCGATGTCGTGGCCACGTTCTACCGGGTGACGTAATGGCCGGTCGCCGCGAACCCGGTAGGAGTTGCGGCGTCCTTCCTTGCGGCGAATCAGGTAGCCGGCGTCGACCAGTTCGCCGACGATACGCTGCGCCGCACGTTCGGTCACACCCACCTGCTCGGCCAGCTCCCGCAGCCGAAGACCGGGATCTCGGGCTATGCAGACGAGTGTGTGGGCGTGGTTGGTCAAGAACGTCCACTGACTCATTCCAGAAGTCTACTTCCGACCCCTGTATTTCGTTGCACCCCCGTGGGGGTCCGAGAGGAAAATCAAGATTTCTCATTCAAGAAGTTTGACATACGTAGTCAAACACATGTAATTTACATCGCATGTGGACTTCGGAGAGCGGCTTGCTGGTGGCGATGCTGACCGCCCCGGCGCTGGTCGCAGCCTCGGCATTCCTATTCGGTCAGCACGCGCCGCGGCGCTTCGGCCAGGCAGGTGCGATCACCGCAGCGGCCGGTTTCCTGGGTGCGGTCGCCCTAGCCTTCGGTGCCGGAAGCGGCCGCGACATCTCGGCGTATCTGTTGGGTGGCGAGTTCGACGCCGACCGGTTGGCGGCGGTTCTGCTGCTGCTGGTGTTCGGCGTCAGCGCCATCGTGCAGGCCTTCGCGGTGCGCTACCTCACCGGTGACCCCCGGGCGCCGTGGTTCTTCGGGGGAGCGGGCCTGCTGACCGCCGCCTCGGCCGGCCTCACCTCGGCGGCAACGCTGCTGACCCTCGCAGTCTGCTGGACCGTGGCCGGCGTCGCGCTGGCCCTGCTGCTCGGCACCTACTGGGATCTGCCGGCGGCCCGGGACGGCGTGCGCCGCACCGTCACCGCCTTTGTCGTCGGCGATCTGGCACTCTGGGCGGCTGTCATCGCGGCCACCGCGACCTGGGGCCGGATCGACCTGCGCACCGGCGCCCTCAGCGGGCCCATCATGCCGGTTCTCGGGATCCTGGTCGTGGTGGCCGCTTTGTCACGGTCGGCTCAGATTCCCTTCCACCGCTGGCTGCCGGCCACCCTGGCTGCCCCGACCCCGGTCTCGGCTCTGCTGCACGCCGGAGTGGTCAACGCCGGCGGCATCCTGCTGATCCGGATGGCTCCGCTGGGTTCCGACGACCTGGCCCGGGCGCTTACGATCCTGGCCGGCGCCGCGACCATGGCCTACGGCGCAGCGATCATGCTGGTCAAGCCCGACATCAAGGGCGCGCTCGCGCACTCCACCACCGCTCAGATGGGCTTCATGATCCTGACCTGCGGTTTGGGTCTATGGGCCGCGGCGGTCATCCACCTGGTGGCGCACGGCTTCTACAAAGCCACCCTGTTCCTCTCCTCGGGGTCGGCGATCGCAGGTCGGCGTCGCCACGAGGGCCTTCCGCCGACCCTCCAGCAGACCCGCGGTCAGATACTGACCAACGGCGCGGCAGCACTGGCACTACCCGCCGCAGCCCTGGCAGCCGCCCTGGCGGTGGTTCCGCCGGCCCCGGGCGACCACGCCGCCGAGCACGCTCTGCTGATCTTCGCCTGGGTGACCGGGGCAGCCGTGACCTGGGGTTGGCTCCAGCGCCGCCCGGGTCTGGCCGGCGCACTGACCGGTGCGGCGTTCCTCATCCCGGCCGCGATCGCTTACGTGGCAATCATCAACGGCCTTGGAGGATTCCTGGCACCAGCCCTGCCGGCCTCGACCCTGCCGGTCACCGCGGTCTGGCTCATCACCGCGGGAGCCGCGGTCGCACTCGGTGCGCTGGCACTCGCGCGCTGGGCCCCTGGCGCCGAAGGGTTGCGCCGCGCGGTCTACACCGGCGCCCTCACCGCTGGACACATCCCATCCCGCCAGTCCTCCGCCCCCGTGATGACAGGAATCCCGATGACAGGAGCCCGCTCATGATCAGCACCCAGGTCGATCTCGACACCCGACGCGCCAGGCTGAGGGCGGATGTCAACATCGCCGCCCGGGTGGTGCCGACGCACTACCCGCTGGAAACCTTCATCGCGGTCAACCCGTTGGCCGGTCTGGAAGGCATGCCCTTCGAGCAGGCCATCCGGCGGGCGGGGGACCTCTACGGGATGCCGGGAACCCTGGGCGAGGAGGTCTTCCGGCAGTTTCACCGCGAGGGCCGGATCACCGACACCGACCTCGATCGGGCCCTGGTGCTGCGCTACCCCAACGTTTCCCGCGAGCCGCAACTGAAGATCGGCGGGCGGCTGATCAGTCCGCTGGAACTGCTTCGCGCCGACATGCTGCACGGGATCGGTGACCCCAAGGTCAAGCGGCGCTTCACCACCCGCGCTGAAACGCAGGCGCCCGCGGTGGCCGACACCATCGATGCGCAAACCTCCAAGTGGTGCGCGGCCTTCTTCGGCGCGGCCGCCTGGCCGATGCCCGGCCGGGACAACGGGTTCTATCCGGCCTGGCGAGCACTGGCATCCAGCGACCGCAGCCTTCCCCGAGCTACCCGCAAGGCGCTCCGCCAGGTCGCCGAACGCGCCGATGACGCTGTCCTGCAGGCCTTGTCGAGGCTTGGCGTTAATGACGACGAGCGGACCACCTACCTGCAGGCCCATCTCACCCGGATGCCCGGGTGGGCGGCGCATGTGCAGTGGTGCGCCAGTCGCAACGCCGGGGTGGACGTAGTGCAATACCTGGCGATGCGACTGACCTACGAAGCGGTGCTCATGGCCGGTCGGTATCGGCCGGTCGTCGAGGCCGTCGATGAGGATGCAGCCGGTATGCCTTCCGCGCGGCAGCGTGCGGCGCATCTGGCAGCGGTGCTGGGCGCTGAGTCACCCAGTGAGGATGACCTGGCCGCGGCGGCACGGGCGTTGACCGCACTGCCGATCACCGCCCGGGAACTGCTGTGGCAGAACGCTTTCGAGGCGCACTATCGTGATGACCTGCTCACGACCCTGGCCGGGCCGGTCAAGCCGGCTCAGGCAGCGCACACCCAACTGGTGAGCTGCATCGACACCCGGTCGGAGGGCCTGCGCAGGCACCTGGAGTCTCTCGGCGGTTACGAGACGCTGGGCTTCGCGGGGTTCTTCGCCGTGGCCATCCGCTACACCGGCTTGGCCGGCGGTGCACCCAACGATCTTTGCCCGGTGCTGATTTCGCCGAACCACGACATCGCCGAAGTGCCCGCACCTGAGGCTGATCGGGCCGCGGCCCGGCAACTGGCGGGCATTACCGGCCTGGCCGGTGCGGAGTCGGCGTTCCACGCAGCCAAGGAGGCGTTCGCCGCCCCGTTCACGCTGGCCGAGGCGGCCGGCTGGGCCGCTGCACCGCTGTCGGCCGCCAAAACGCTGGCACCGCGGACAAGTGCTGGTCTGCGCAGGAAGCTGCGCGATGCGGTGGCACCTGCCGCACCGACGGTGATCGACCTGGACGCCATGCCGCAGAACGAGCAACTGCTGTTCGCCCAGGTGGCGTTGACCACCATGGGGTTGACCAGGGGCTTCGGGCGGCTGGTGGTGCTGTGCTCCCACGGCAGCACCACGGAGAACAACCCCTACCAGGCTTCCCTGGACTGCGGTGCCTGCGGCGGGCAGGCCGGTGCCCCCAACGCGCGCACCGCGGTGGCGATCCTCAACCGCCCGGTGGTGCGTGCCGGCCTGTGCAGCCTGGGCATCGACATCCCCGAGGAGACCCTGTTCGTCGCCGCCCAGCACGACACTGCGCGCGACTGCATCACGCTGCTCGACCGGCATCTGATCCCGGACGACTACGCCGCCGACATCCAACGGCTCGAGGGCGATCTGCATCGGGCTGGAGCGGCGCTTGCCGCCGAGCGCTGCACGGTGCTGCCGGGTGCCGGCCGGGGCCTCAAGCCGGGGCGGGCTGCCCGCCACGTCGCCACCCGGTCCTCCGACTGGGCGCAGGTCTACCCGGAGTGGGGTTTGGCCGGCAATGCGGCGTTCATCGTCGCGCCGCGTGCGGTGACGCGGGGCATCGACCTGCAGCGCAGGACATTCCTGCACTCCTACGAGGCGCAGGTGGATACCGACGGCTCCGCCCTGGAGACCATCCTGACCGCGCCGCTGGTCGTCGCCCAATGGATCAACTGCCAGTACTACTTCTCCACCGTCGCACCCCAGGTCTTCGGCGCCGGAACCAAGACCATCCACAACGTTGTCGGCACCGTCGGCGTGATCGCCGGACACAGCGGCGACCTGCAGCTGGGCCTGCCCTGGCAGTCGGTGTGCGACGGCCAGCGTCTGCTGCACGAGCCGCTTCGGCTGCTCGCGGTGGTGCAGGCGCCGTTGGATCGAATCGACATGATCGTCGATCGAAACCCAGTGCTGCAGCAGCTTTTCGGCAATGACTGGGTCGCCCTGACGGCCCGGGAGAACCCGGAACAGCCATGGCAGCGCTGGACGCGGGCGGGATGGCGGATCTGGTCCGAAACGCCCGGCAATGAGAACACCCAACCCACCCACAGCGAGGAGATGGTTCCGTGACGACACCTGTATCACTGCCCACCCTGACCAAGATGACCAAAGTCGAGGTCGTCGTATCCGGAAGCGACGCGCCGGCGGTGCGTGACCTCATCCAGAGCGTCGGCGCGACCGGATACACCAGCCTCTCCGGAGTGTCCGGGCTCGGGCACCACGGCTACCACCAGGGGCGGTTGCTGTTCAACCAGCAGGCCACCCTTGAGTTGATCATCACCGTCGTCCCGCCGGAGAAGGTCGAGGCGCTGCTCGCGGGGTTGCGGCCCTTGCTTGACGCGTCTTCCGGGGTGATGTTCGTTACCGAGACCTACGTCAGCCGCCCCGACTACTTCAGCTGAGCTTCGAAAAACAAAGAGAGAGAGAGGAAACTCCGATGTCCGATCCATTAGTCTCCTGGCAGCGTTTGCGGTCCGGCAACGAGCGGTTCTTCATGCCCGTGCGGGCACACAAGGGCGGAGTGATCGACGAACAACCCGTAGCGGCGGTATTCCGTTGCGCCGACACCGGCGTGGCCAGTGAGACCGTCTTCGGCCAGAGCTGGGGTTCCTTGATCGACATCAGCACCTGGGGTCACGTTGTCGACACCGGGGTGATCGCCACGCTGGAGTATGCCGTCGAGAGCCGCGAGGTTCCGCTCATCGTCGTGCTGGGTCACCACGACTGCCACGCAATGCGCACCGCGATGCGGGCCTGGACCGATGCCACCATGCCCGAAGGTGCCACTCGCACCGTCGTCGAGCACGCCATCGGCTCCATCGTGCGCCGCGGCGCGGCGGCGGAGTCGCTGGAGGCCGTGACCAAGGCGCACATCGTGGAGACCGGTCTAGCGCTGCTCGAGCGTTCACCAGTGATCGCCCGCCGCGTCGACGCCGGTCAGTGCGCGATCGTCTGCGTCACAACCAATCCCGTCGACGGCAAGATCGTCGCACACGGGACCGTGGGTTCGGTGGGTGAGGTGGACGGCGCATTGCTGGAGTGCGTCTGAGTCATCACCGGCCGGAGTTGAACCCCGGTTCGGCGACCTGCGCCTCGGTGAGCTGACCCACCGGAGCCGGTACGTCCGGCGGGGTGGCCATCTCGGCTGCTGGTGCCTCGGCCGGCAGCGGGCCAGGCGGCGGCGGTGCCACCGGTACCGCCGCGGCCGGTGGGCTGGTCGCCAAGGGTTCGACTTCAACCGGTGCGGTCGGATACTGCACCGGCCCCGCGCCAGTCTTGGTGAGGGTGAACGGAATTGAGATGCTCGCCGGCTCGGTTCCGCACGCGCCTTTGCTGAGAATGCTCGCGCTGCCGGACAGCGTTGCCGCGTCCCACGAGTAGGTGTTAACGCCGGGGACGGCGGTTCCGTCCTTGCAGAGGATCGCGTCAGGCTGAGCGACGAACATGATCCACGACCCGACACTGAGATGCGCCTCGGAACTCCACGGCGCACGTTTGGAGTTGCCGGCTTCTAAAACCCGGACACAGCCAGGGTTGTTGCCAGCGCAGGGCGCCATGGTCCAGATTGCGCTCTCACCGTCCTCGGCTTCGAAGGTGTACGCGCCCATGACATCGGGGTCGGCGGCAGCGGCGGGTGCAGCGGTTGCCAGTGCGGTGAGAACAAACGAGGCCACGGCAACGGCTCCCGGTGTTTTCCAAGTCATCAGCGTCATCAGCGTCATCAGCCTCATCAGCGCCCTTTCGACGTACTGCGGGAGCTTAACCGCACGGTTCGCAGGTTCAGCAGTGCGCCGGTGAGGGCGCCCAGCACGTCTGCGATCCAGTCCAACACGTCGGCACCGGAGCGGCCAGGGGTGATGGTCTGTAGTGACTCGTCGAGCAGTCCGAACGTCGCAATGAGCAGTACAGCCAGGCCGACTATCTTGCTGCGGCTTGCGGTGTGGTGTGAGGTTCGCACGGCACCGGCGGCCAGCCAGCCGCCCACGGTGAAGGCGGCGAAATGGTTCAGCTTGTCCCAGAACGCAAATGCGGCCTCCGGCAGATCCTCAGGGCTCAGCGACGACAACCACAGGATTGCGCAGGCCCAGAAGAACAGCGCAGACCAAAGCACGATGGCATATCGGCGCTGTGACACCCGGCTACCCAACCACACCGGTACAGAAGAGCCCACCCGCATCTGCGGGTGGGCTCTTTCCGTAGGTCGACGGGTTACACGTCGTAGTACAGCGCAAACTCGTAGGGATGCGGCCGGATCTGGATCGGCAGGATCTCGTTCTCCCGCTTGTAGGAGATCCACGTCTCGATCAGGTCGGAGGTGAACACCCCACCTTCGGTGAGGTAGTCGTGATCCTGTTCGAGACGGTCGATCACCGCTGCCAGCGAGGTGGGAGCCTGCGGAATGTTGGCTGCCTCGTCCGGTGGGAGTTCGTAGAGGTCCTTGTCGATCGGGGCCAGCGGCTCGATCTTCTTCTTGATGCCGTCGATGCCGGCCATCAGCATCGCCGCGAACGCCAGGTAAGGGTTACCCGAGCTGTCCGGGCAGCGGAACTCCAGACGCTTGGCCTTGGGGTTGTTGCCGGTGATCGGGATCCGCACGCAGGCCGAGCGGTTGCGTTGGCTGTACACCAGGTTGATCGGGGCTTCGTAACCCGGCACCAGGCGCTTGTAGGAGTTCACCGTCGGGTTGGTGAACGCCAGCAGCGACGGGGCGTGGTGTAGGATGCCGCCGATGTAATGCCGGGCGATGTCCGACAGACCGGCGTAGCCGGACTCGTCGTGGAACAGCGGCTTGCCGTCCTTCCACAGCGACTGGTGGGCGTGCATCCCGGAACCGTTGTCGCCGAACAGCGGCTTGGGCATGAAGGTGACGGTTTTTCCGTTCTGCCAGGCGGTGTTCTTGATGATGTATTTGAACAACTGCACGTCATCGGCTGCGTGCAGCAGGGTGTTGAACTTGTAGTTGATCTCGGCCTGGCCGGCGGTGCCGACCTCGTGGTGGCCACGCTCCAGGGTGAAGCCGGCGTTGATCAGGTTGGTCGACATCTCGTCGCGCAAGTCGACGTAGTGGTCGTACGGCGCAACGGGGAAGTAGCCGCCCTTCGGGCGGACCTTGTAGCCGCGGTTGGCGCTGCCGTCCGCCTCAAACGGTTCGCCGGAGTTCCACCAACCCGACTCCGAATCGACCTCGTAGAAGGTGCCGTTCATCTTGGAGTCGAACGCCACCGAGTCGAAGATGTAGAACTCAGCCTCGGCGCCGAAGAAACAGGTGTCGGCGATGCCGGTGGAGGCCAGGTAGTTCTCCGCCTTGCGGGCAACGTTGCGCGGGTCGCGCGAGTAGGGCTCGCGGGTGAATGGGTCGTGCACGAAAAAGTTCAGGTTCAGGGTCTTGGCAGCCCGGAACGGGTCGATACGCGCCGTCGCAGGATCCGGCAGCAGCATCATGTCGGACTCGTGGATGGACTGGAATCCGCGGACCGAGGATCCGTCGAAAGCCAGGCCGTCCTCGAAAACACTCTCGTCGAACGCCGACGCTGGGATCGAGAAGTGCTGCACCACACCGGGCAGGTCGCAGAAGCGGATGTCGACGTACTCGACCTTCTCGTCCTTGATCAATTTGATTGTGTCGTCGGCTGTCTTGTCTGCCACGTCGTCTCCTTTGTGTCGTAACTCGCGGCTGACGGTAGGGAGGCGATGTTGCCTGTCCGTCAAGTAAATGTTGCGTGGACGTTACGGGTCACCCCAGCGGCGGTCGGTCCCGGTTGCCGGTCGAGAACGGACCCTATTCTGGAGACATGGCACGTGAGATCGGGTCCTGGCTGTCCGGGCCGCAGTCGCTGGGTTCCCACGATGGATATCCGGGGGAGCGCTTGGGCCTGCCCGAAAAGGGGCCGGGGTCCCTCGCCGGGGCCTTTCGCCGCCTGGCGGCGCTGCTGGTGGACTGGATGATCGGCTACGGGCTGGCCGGGTTGGGGCTGGCCCTAGGTCTTTTCGGCAGCGGGTTCCTGGCGACCGCGGTTCTTATCATCTGGTTCGTCATGGGCGTGGTGTCGGTCCGGCTTTTCGGGTTCACACCGGGCCAGTTCGCGCTGGGTCTGCGGGTGGCCTCGATCGACAACCGCCAGCATGTCGGTACCGGCCGGGCGGCGGCGCGGGGTCTGCTGATCGCGCTGGTCCTACCGGCTTTGTTCACCGACGGCGACGGCCGCGGTATCCAGGACCGGGTGACCGGGACGGCGGTTGTCCGGCGCTGACGTCGATTGTGGAACCCTGCAGACGGTCGCTTGCGCTTTGACTGCCGGATTTCTCAGCCGAGGACTCAGCGCCGCCGGACGGTGCGCTGCACCCCGCGCATCTTGGCCTGCTGCGGCATCGGCCCCTTCGGCATCGCGGCGGCGGGGCCGAGTTTGGTGCCCAACGCGGTGAGCTTGGATTCCAGGTCGTCCATTTTCTTGGTGGTGATGTTGACTGGAAGCTTGTTCAGGTGCTTCTCCAGCTTGGCAAGGGGCACCTCACCCTCGCTGTCACCGATGATGACGTCATAGATCGGGATCTCGCCGACGAGTCGGGCGGTCCGCTTCTTCTCCTGAGCCAGTAGCGACTTGACGCGGGACGGGTTGCCTTCGCCGACGAAGATCACCCCGGGACGGCCGATGACGCGGTGCACGGCGTCGAGGTTGCCGTTCACCGAGACACCCTTGGTGACCCGCCACTTGCCGCGCATGTTGTCCAGCACCCATGCCCCCGCGCCGGCCTGGCCCTCGGCCTTGCGGTACACCGACTTCTGCGCGCGGCGCCCGAAGACGATGAACGCGACCAGCACGCCGAGCACGATGCCGAAGAAGATGAACAGGTATTTACTGAATCCGCCCGTCCACAACCCGAAGGCCACCGAGAGGGCAACTACCAGCAGGAACGCGCCGATCATGTAGGGCAGCAGCCGTTTGTCCTCCTGGCGCTGCATCTGAAACGCCTGCCACAGCTGCGTCCGCCGTTGTTTGGAGGCAGCCTTGCGGGCCGTTTTCGCTTCTTCCTTGGCCGCCTTGAGCTCGGCCGGCTTGCGGGACTTCGCCATAGCTGTTCAGGATACGGATGGCTTGCGGGCCAGTGAAGCTTGCTCATAAAGCCGGCCCGCCCGGTACGACGAACGCACCAGCGGCCCGGCCAGCACACCGGCAAACCCGAGGCCCTCAGCGTAACCCGCCAGTTCGACGAACTCCTCCGGGTGCACCCAGCGCTCCACCGGGTGGTGTCGTGGAGACGGACGCAGGTACTGGGTAATGGTGACGATGTCGCAGCCGGCGTGGTGCAGGTCGGCCAGTGCGGTGTGGACCTCCTCGATGGTCTCGCCCATGCCCAGGATGAGGTTGCTCTTGGTGACCAGTCCGAAGTCTCGTCCGGCGGTGATGACGTCCAGGCTGCGCTGGTAGCGGAACGCCGGGCGGATCCGTTTGAAGATCCGGGGCACGGTCTCGAGGTTATGGGCGAAAACCTCCGGCCGGGAGGCGAAGACTTCCCGCAGCAGGTCCGGTTCGCCGTTGAAGTCCGGGGCCAACAGTTCCACCCCGGTGGACGGGTTGAGCCCTTTGATGGCGCGGACGGTCTCGGCGTAGAGCCAGGCACCGCCATCGGGCAGATCGTCGCGGGCGACCCCGGTGACGGTGGCGTACTTCAGGCCCATCGCGGCCACGCTCTCGGCGACCCGGCGCGGTTCGTCGCGGTCCAGCTCAGCCGGTTTGCCGGTGTCGATCTGGCAGAAATCGCACCGGCGGGTGCACTGCTCACCGCCGATGAGGAAGGTGGCCTCCCGGTCCTCCCAACACTCGTAAATGTTGGGACAGCCCGCCTCCTCGCAGACGGTGTGCAGACCCTCGCGCCGAACCAGACTCTTCAGCGACGTGTACTCCGGCCCCATCCGCGCGCGGGTCTTGATCCACGGCGGCTTGCGCTCGATCGGGGTCTGCGCGTTGCGGGCTTCAAGTCGCAGAAGTTTACGGCCCTCAGGTGCAACGCTCATGGCTGCGATGTTACGGGCAGCCGCCCGTCGAGGGCATCGCAGACTGCATCGGCGACCCGTGAGCGCACCTGGTCAACACCGACCCGTCGGCCCAGCTCTGCGGTCAGCGAGGTGACCCCGGCGTCGGTGATTCCGCACGGCACGATCGCGGAAAACGCAGCTAGGTCGCAGTCGCAGTTCAGGGCGAAGCCGTGCAGGGCGACCCCACGGGCCACCCGGATACCGACAGCGGCGATCTTGCGGGCCGGACGACCGCCTTCCGGCGGCAGCCAGACACCGGAGCGTCCCTCCACCCGGCGGGCGTCCAACCCGAGTTCGGAGCACACCGCCATTAGTGACTGTTCAAGGCGACGAACGTAATTCACCACGTCGAGTTGTTCGCCCAAGCAGATGATCGGGTAGCCCACCAGCTGCCCTGGCCCGTGCCAGGTGATCTTGCCGCCCCGATCGGTATCCACGACGGGGATACCGTCGACCGGACGTTCATGGGCCTCGGTCCGCTTGCCGGCGGTGTAGACCGGTGGATGTTCCAGCAGCAGCAGAGTGTCCGGGCCGCCGGCCACTCGGGCGTCGGCGGTCTGGCGCTGCAGATCCCAGGCGGCCAGATAGCCAAGCGTCCCGAGTTGTCTGATCTGCACCGGAGCGTCGCTGGAGCGGATGGACTGCCGCATCGTCCGACGGTACTACCCGCGGCCGGCCCCGGTGGCGTAGGACAGCGCTTCGCCGATGGTGTTGTGGTGGAAAACGAAACCGGCGCGCTCCAGGGCGGCGGGCACAGCCCGCTGGCCGCCCAGCACACCCTCCTCGGCGAACTCCCCGAGCAGTGTCTTCAGTGCGAAACCCGGCACCACCCAGGGTGCTGGGCGATTCAGCATCCGGGCCAGGGCTGCGGTGAACTCTGCGTTGGTCACCGGTGCCGGACCGGTGACGTTCACCGGCCCGGAAAGGTCGCTCTTGCGGATCGCGAACAGCAGTGCCCGAACCTCGTCCTCAAGGCTGATCCAGGGCATGTACTGCCGCCCGCCGGCCAGCCGGCCACCCAGCCCGAGGGCGAAAATCGGCTTGAGTCTGCTCAGCAGGCCCCCGCCGGGGGAGAGCACCAGTCCAGTGCGGGCCAGCACCACCCGGACCCCGGCCTCGCGGGCTGGTGCGGTGGCGGCCTCCCAGTCCACGCACAGCTGCGCCAGGAATCCTGTTCCTGCCGTGGCGGTTTCGTCGACAATGCGGGCGCCGGCGTCGCCGTAGTAGCCGACCGCGCTGGCGTTAACGAGGGTCGGCACGCCAGCCTGCACCACCGCGGCAGAGATCACCTCGGTGGGGTCGATGCGGCTGTCGCGCAGACTCTGCTTGAACGCGCCGGACCACCGCTTGTCGCCGACGCCGACACCGCAGAGGTTGACCACCGCGTCGACGCCGTCAAGCCCGGCAGGATCGAAATCGCCGCTGTCGGGGTTCCAGTACAACTCCTCGCGGTTGGCCGCAGCGCGCCGGACGATCCGCAAAACCCGATGGTCGGCCGAGCGCAGTGCGGCCACCAGGGCCGAGCCGATCAGTCCGGACGAGCCGGCGACCGCGACGGTCAGTGTGTCGGGCTGTGTCTCGGGCTGTTTAACCACCGCTCTCTTCCTACTGCCGTCTTCGTTCTGCCGTCTTCGTTGTGCCGTTCGGGCTCGCTGATGACTCGCTAAAGCCCGAGTTCGGCTTCGAAGGCGGCTTCCTCAAGTCGCTTACGGATCGTGGTGACGAACCGGCCGGCGTCCGCACCGTCGACGAGCCGGTGGTCGTAGGTCAGCGGGAGGTAGCAGATCGAGCGCACGCCGATCGCCTCGTTGCCGGACTCGTCGATGATCACCCGGGGCCGCTTGACGATCGCGCCGGTGCCCAGCATCGCGGCCTGCGGCGGAACCAGGATCGGGGTGTCGAACAACGCACCTTGGCTGCCGATGTTGGTGATGGTGAAGGTGCCGCCGGACAGTTCGTCGGGCTTGAGGCCGCCCGAGCGTGCCCGCGACGCGATGTCGTTGATGGCGCGCGCAAGCCCCGCCAGCGACAGATCACCAGCGTTGTGCACGACCGGCGACAGCAGACCCTGCTCGGTGTCCACCGCAAAGCCGAGGTGTTCGGCGTCGTAGTAGGTGATCTCGCCGGTCTCCTCGTTGTAGCTGGCGTTGACGTTGGGATGGGCCTTGAGAGCGTCGATGACCGCTCGGGCGATGAAGGGGAGGTAGGTCAGGTTCACGCCCTCCCGCTCGGCGAATGCCTTCTTGGCCCGGGCCCGCAGTGCCACGATCTTGGTCATGTCCACTTCGTGGGTCTGGGTGAGCTGGGCGGTGGCCTGCAGCGACTCCCGTGTCTTGCGGGCGGTGATCTGGCGGATCCTGTTCGCCTTTTGCGTGGTGCCACGCAGATGGGCTAGCGGTGACGGCCCGGCCGGTGCCGGTGCTGTGGCCGGGGTGGCCGCTGCGGCCGCCGGTGCGGGTGCGGCGGGAGCGGTCGTGGCCGCGTCCTTCCGGCCGGACGCGGCCAGCACGTCCTGCTTACGAATCCGCCCGCCGACGCCGGTGCCTTTCACGGTTCCCAGGTCAACGGAGTTCTCGGCGGCCAGCTTTCGCACCAGCGGGGTGACGTAGGGCCCGCCGTCATCGCCGGCCGGGGCCGGTGCAGCCGGGGCTGGCGCGGGAGCCGGGGGAGGCGAAGCTGGGGCCGGCGCCTGCTCGGCCTTGGGGGCTGGCGCTGGCGGGGGCGGGGCTGCCGGTGCGGGCTCGGGGGCTGGGGCTGGGGCTGGGGCTGGGGCTGCCGGTGCGGGGGCGGTCCCGGCTGCGCCGATTCGGGCCAGCTCGCCGCCCACTTTCACCGTTACGTCCTCTTCGGCGGTGATGCTCAGCAGGGTGCCCGATGCCGGGGATGGGATCTCGGTGTCGACCTTGTCGGTGGAGACCTCGACGAGCGGCTCATCGACGGCCACCGTGTCTCCGACCTTCTTGAGCCATCGGGTGACGGTTCCCTCGGCGACCGACTCGCCGAGTTCGGGCATCAGCACCGGCGTCGAGTCCGCTGAGGCGGCCGGCGCCGCGGCCGGGGCCGGCGGCGCCTCGGGGGCCGGTTGCGGCGGCGCGGCCGGCTGCGGGGCGGGCGCGGGTTGCTCGACGGGCGCCGGCTCCGGGGCGGGTGCGGCTGGTGCGGCTGGTGCGGCTTCACCGGCGTCGGAGATGATCGCCAACTCGCCGCCGACGGCCACGGTGTCGTCCTCGTGGGCGATGATCTTGCTCAGCACCCCCGACGCAGGCGCCGGGATTTCGGTGTCGACCTTATCGGTGGACACCTCCAGCAGTGGCTCGTCGACCTCGACGGTATCGCCCTCTTGCTTGAGCCAGCGGGTGACGGTGCCCTCGGTGACGCTCTCACCGAGTGCGGGCATCTGGACGGAGACGGCCATAGGTGTTGACTCCCTCGTAACGTCGACAGCGTGGTGGTCCCAATCCTGTCATCTCCGGAGCGCCATCGGCGCGTAAGCGGCAAGGTCGATTCTTCTGGCACCATCGATGTAGATCACTGAATAGGCGAGCGGTCGGAGAGGAGATTGCGGCGTTGGGCCTGTTCGACAGGATCCGTAAGAGGCGGCGCAGCGACCGCCCAGCGTCTGGTGCCGCGCCCGACCTGCGATACCTGCGCCAGTGGGCGTCCACGCGGTCAGGTGTGGAGGCCTACGTCGAGCCGCAGACCCCCGTCACCCCGATGACCGTCGTTCTGGTGGCCGGCGACGGGGAATGGACCCGCCGACCTGCGGGTGGAGCTGCGGGCGCCCGGCGCGTCGGACAGAAGCTGGGTATCCCGGTCTACGACGTGCACAAGGTGGGCTATCCGCAGCGGATGCGTGACTTCGATGCCCGCCGGCGGATTGCCCGTCGCCGTGAGCTTCGAGCCGAACTCGACGGGCAATAATTCTCGGATGCCGACGCGCTACGTCTGTTCCCCCGACGGAACCCGCATCGCGGTCTACGAAGAGGGCAACCCCGCTGGGCCGACTGTCGTGCTGGTGCACGGATGGCCGGACTCGCACGTGCTGTGGGACGGCGTGGTGCCCCTGCTGGGGCAGGGCTACCGAATCGTCCGCTACGACGCCCGGGGGGCCGGCGATTCCGAGGTGCCCAAGGACGTGGCGGCCTACCGGGTGGCCACGTTGGCCGACGATTTCGATGCGGTCGTCACTGCCGTCAGCCCCGGCAGGAAGGTCCATGTCGTCGCCCACGACTGGGGTGCGGCGACGATGTGGGAGTACGTCACCCGGCAGAAGGCCGTGGACCGTGTCGCGTCCTACACGTCGATCTCGGGGCCCGACCCGGGACATCTGAGCCGGTTCATCCGGGAGGGATTGGCCCGGCCGTACCGGCCGCGCCGCTTTGCCCGGGCGGTGGCCCAGACGGCGCATTTCAGCTACATGATTGGATTCTCGATTCCGGTTCTGGCGCCGGCGGCGATGCGGTCTTTCCTGGCGCGCTGGATCAGCCGCCACCTGATCACCCCCGGCATCCCGCCCGAGCAGCGCCATCAGGGCAGCACCTTCGTCGCCGACGCCACCAACGGTCTGAAGATCTACCGGGCCAATTTCCTACGCGCCCTGCGCACCGCGCCGCGGGACCGTTACGTCGCGGTGCCGGTGCAGGTGCTGGTCAACACCAAGGACACATTCGTCCGGCCACACGTTTACGACGACACCCCCCGCTGGGTGTCGCAGCTGTGGCGCCGTGACGTCAACGCCGGACACTGGTCACCGATGTCGCATCCGCAAATGGTGGCCACCGCCGTCGATGAATTGGTGCGTCATCTCGATGGTGCGCCGCCGAGCAGAGCACTGCTACGCGCCCAGGTGGGGCGGCCGCGAAAGGCGTTCGGTGACATGCTGGTTGCGATCACGGGTGCCGGCAGCGGCATCGGCCGGGCCACGGCACTGGCCTTCGCGGCCGAGGGCGCCGAGGTCGTCGTCAGCGATATCGACCCCGTCGCAGCCGAACACACCGCTGCCCAGATCCGCGACGGCGGCGGGGTGGCCTACAGCCACTCGGTCGACGTCGCCGACGCCGACGCCGTCGAACGATTGGCCGAGCAGGTGTGTGCCGAGCACGGAGTGCCCGACATCGTGGTCAACAACGCGGGAATCGGGGTGGCCGGAGCCTTTCTGGACACCCCGGCCGAGCAGTTCGACCGGGTGCTCGACGTCAACCTGGGTGGTGTGGTCAACGGTTGCCGGGCGTTCGCCGGCCGCCTGGTGGAACGCGGGACCGGCGGGCACATCGTCAACGTCGCCTCAATGGCGGCCTACGCGCCGCTGAGTTCGCTGAACGCCTATTGCACCTCCAAGGCCGCGGTCTACATGTTCTCCGACTGTCTGCGTGCCGAACTCGCCGCCGCCGGGGTGGGTCTGACCACGATCTGCCCGGGGCTGATCAACACCAACATCGTCTCGACCACCGGTTTCCACGCACCCGACGGCCGGGCGGTGGAAACCCGGCGCGCTCAGTTGGAGCGGATGTTCGCGATACGCCGCTATGGACCGGAGAAGGTCGCCACAGCCATCCTTGCGGCGGTACGCGACAACAAGGCCGTACGCCCGGTGGCCCCGGAGGCCTATCTGCTTTATGGCACCTCCCGGGTGTTGCCGCAGGCGCTGCGCAGCACCGCGCGCGGCAGGGTGGTCTAGCGGCCGACGCGGTGTTGAACGCGGCAAAAGACCGGCGCCCCCGGACGCGACAGCCCGCTTCTGACGCTGTTCACCTGAATTGGCCTCGGCAGCCGGTTAGTCGGCGGCGGGCGCGGCGGTCGGCTCGCTCGCTGCGGTGCGCCTCTCGGCCCGCCTGAGCCGCCAGGACACCTCAATCGCCCCGACCAGCAGCAGCGCTGCGATGTAGGTAAGCCACTGGAACGGCACACCGCCGAACCGGGTGAACGGCGCCCCGCGCGGGCCCAGCGGAACGTCGGCCACCAGCAGGGCCTGGCCGCCGCGCTCGCTGTGCACCGCGGTGCTGCCCAGCACCCGGCCGTTGGGTGCGACGATCACCGAGTCCCACGCCACGTCGGCCTTGACCATCGCGACGCGATTCTCGATGGCGCGGAATGCCGTTGACGCCGAGCGCAGGTCGGCGACAGAGGCGAAGTCGATGCTGGGCGCCAGGATCATCTGAGCGCCGTTGCGCGCGGTCTTGCGGGCCGGGCCGTCGGGGAAGTCGATGTCGAAGCAGATGATCATGCCCAGCACACCCTGCGGGGTCTCGATCGTCGGGTATTCCGTTCCCGGCGTGAACTTCTCGCCCTCGACGATCACCCGCTTGGTCTTGAGGTAGACGACCTTCACCTCGCCCTGCGGGCTCCACAGCAGGCCGGTGTTGGGGGCAGCGCCGTCGGTGGCGTCCGGTGTGAAGCCCATCGCAAGGTATACCCCGGTCTCGCGGACCAGGGCGGGGATCCAGTCCGTGCGGGTGGACCGGGGGTCGTAGTCGAGCGTCTCCTCGGGCCAGACCACGACTTTGGCGCCCTGCGCGGCGGCATCGCGGGTCATCGTGCTCAGTTGGGCGATCTGATCAGCGATGCGCTGATCCTCGGTACGGCCGGGGCCGATGTTGCCGGCGGAGATCAGTGTGCCCGGTGTGGCGTTGTCCAGGCCGGGCTGCACCGCGGCGACGCGCACCTCGGGGCCCATCCGGTTGGTCACGTCGCGGTAGATCAGCAGGCTGACGGTGGTCCAGATCGCCACGGCGGCAACAGGGATCGCGACCGACCAGGTCAGCACCCGGCGGGGGACCGGTACGCCGGCGGGACGGACCCGGTCGATGAGCGCGATAACCACCAGCGCGACGGCGGCGTTGGCGACGTGGATCAGCAGACTCAGCGCGGGTGTGCCGGTGATGCTGATCGGCTGGGCCAGTTCGGGCATCGGCGCCAGCCGGTAGCCGATCCACATGTAGGTGCCGAAGATCTCGTTGTTCTGGACCAACAGGTCGATGGCCACCCAGATCAACGGCAGTTGCACGACGAACCAGCGGTAGTTGCTCCGCTCGGCGAAGGGCCGCAGGAACATCCCGATGAGCCCGCCCACGAGCGCCGCGCCCACGCCGATGCCGATGATCGGCCCGATCGACAACACCGATCGGGCGTTGAGGAACAGCGCGAAGTAATAGGCGCCGAACGCGATCGCCACCGCCAGCGCGCTCCAGCGCCGGGGCAGCAGCCGATACTGGGCGACGTACATCGGCACGAACGCCACGAAGGCCAGCCACCACAGGTTGCCGAACGTCGGCCAGATCACGACGAGCAGAGCCGCGGAGAGCAGGGCAAGGAACACGCCCCCGACGGTTCGTCCAGTCATGGGCGAAAGCTACATCACCAGGCGGAAGCTACATCACCGGTTCGGGCTCGGCGAAGCCCGGCCGCTCACCCGTTTTTCGCGATGTCCTCGCACGCCGCGAACAGCGTCCGTACCGGTACGCCGGTCCCACCCTTGGGGGTGTACCCCCACGGCGCGGTGGTGTTGTAGGCCGGTCCCGCGATGTCGATATGGGCCCACTGAACGCCCTCGGCGACGAACTCGCGCAGGAATACCCCGGCGACCAGCATTCCGGCGAAGCGCTGCGAACTGATGTTGGCCAGATCGGCGACCGTCGACTTCAGGTCGTCCTTGAGTTCATCGGGAAGTGGCATGGGCCAGCCGTTTTCGCCTTCGGCCTGGGACAGTTCCGCCACCCGGTCGCGGAACTCGTCGCTTCCCATCACGCCGGGGATGCGGGCGCCGAGGGCGACGGTCTGAGCCCCGGTCAGAGTGGACGTCTCGATGAGGTAGTCGGGGGAGTCCTCGCAGGCCCGCACGATCGCGTCGGCCAGGATCAGCCGGCCCTCGGCATCGGTGTTGAGCACTTCAACGGTGACGCCGCCGTACTGGGTGAGCACATCGCCGGGTCGCTGCGCGGTGGCTGAGGGCATGTTCTCAGCCATCGGGACGGTGGCGATGACGTTGATGGGCAGTTTCCGGTCGGCGATGAGCACCATGGTGGCGATCACCGCGGCCGCTCCGGCCATATCCGAGGTCATGTGATGCATCTGCGCGGCCGGTTTGATGGAGATCCCGCCGGTGTCGAAGGTGATGCCTTTGCCGATCAGCGCCACAACCGGGACTTTCCCGGAGGACTTCCTGGCCTTGTCCCCGCGGTACGTCAGCCGCACCAGCCGCGGCGGGTTGGCCGAGCCCTTACCGACTCCGATGATGCCGCCGTACCCCTGCTTGGCCAGGGCTTTCTCATCGAGAACCTCCACCGCCAGCCCGGCGCCGGTTCCGAGAATCTTTGCCCGCCTTGCGAATTCGTCGGGATGGAGGTGGCTGGGCGGGGTGTTGACCAGATCGCGAGCGGTGGCGACCGCTGTGGCGATCGCAACGGCGCGGGCGGCCTGGCTCTTGGCGCCGGTCGCAGTACTCAATGCAGTGATCGCCGACAGGGCAGGCTCTTTGGGGGCGGTTTTCTCGCTGCGGAACTCGTGCATCTGATACGCCCCGAGGATCAGACCCTCCACCGCTGCGGTCAGGTTCAGTTCGGAGAGCAAGGTGATGATCGATCCCACCCCGCTCAGTGCCCGTGCCGCCGAGCCGGAGGCTCGACGGATCACCTCGGCAGGCCATTCGTCGCGGGGTGCGCCGAGTCCGACCGCCAACACGCTGCCCACCGGCAGCGACGGGATGTGCAGCCGGGTGAGTTGTTCGGGACCGGCCTTGGCGCCCAGCGCCCGCAGTGCCGCCTCGATTTCGCCGACCGCCTCGGCGTCGAGGAACGGACCAACGACGACCTTCGGGGCGGCATCGTCGCCGGGGCCGCTGACAACGGGAACGAGCAGGACTGCAGGACCGCCTGCCCGCTTCGGGACGGACGTGGCGACGGTGACGCTCGGGGCGATGTAGCCGGGCTGGGTGCTCACCAGCAACACCCTAATCGGGGCCGGTTCAGAGGGTCGGCTCCAGTCGCGGTCAGACCCGGGTTCGGGGCCAAGCTATTCGTCGACGTCAAGACCGGCCAACGCCGGTTATAGAATCCCGCTATGTCTCAGGCCTCCCTCGAGTTCAGGGTGCAACGCAGCGCCCACCCGGCGAGCGAGGCCACGCGGACCGAGGTTCTCGCCGAGCCCGGATTCGGCCGGTACTACAGCGATCACATGGTGTCGGTGCTCTACGACCGCGGCCGTGGATGGCACGACGCGCAGGTGGTGCCCTACGGACCCATCGAACTCGACCCGTCGGCCATCGTCCTGCACTACGCCCAGGAAGTGTTCGAGGGGCTCAAGGCCTACCGGTGGGCCGACGGGTCGATCGTGTCATTCCGCCCCGACGCCAACGCGGCACGGTTGCGGGCGTCGGCGCGCCGGCTGGCCATCCCCGAACTGCCTGACGAGTTGTTCATCGAGTCTCTGCGGCAACTGATCGCGGTCGACCACGAGTGGGTTCCGGCCGCCGGCGGTGAGCAGTCGCTGTACCTGCGGCCCTTCATTATCGCCACCGAACCGGGCCTGGGTGTGCGGCCGTCGGCGGAGTACCGGTACCTGGTGATCGCTTCCCCGGCCGGCGCGTATTTCACCGGCGGAATCAAGCCGGTCAGTGTCTGGCTGTCCACCGAATACGTCCGGGCAAGTCCCGGCGGCACCGGCGCGGCCAAATTCGGTGGCAACTACGCGGCTTCACTGCTCGCCCAGGCCGAGGCCGCCGAACACGGCTGCGATCAGGTGGTGTGGCTGGACGCGATCGAGCGTCGCTACATCGAGGAAATGGGCGGTATGAACCTGTTCTTCGTGTTCGGTAGCGGCGGCTCAGCCCGGCTGGTGACCCCGGAATTGAGCGGCTCGCTACTGCCGGGCATCACCCGTGACTCGTTGCTGCAGTTGGCCGGTGACGCGGGATTCGGCGTGGAGGAACGCAAGATCGACGTCGAGGAGTGGCGCAAGGGTGTGGCTGCCGGCGAGATCACCGAAGTGTTCGCCTGTGGCACTGCGGCAGTCATCACACCGGTGGCCAAGGTCAAGTACGGCGAGGGAGAGTTCATCGTTGGCGACGGTGAGCCCGGTGAGGTCACGATGGCGCTGCGCGACACCCTGACCGGGATTCAACGGGGCACCTTCGCAGACACGCACGATTGGATGACCCGGCTCCGCTGACTCCAGACTTAGCCTTCCGCAACGGTATTGCGGCCCGAGCGTTTGGCGGCATAGAGCGCCGCGTCGGCGCGGGCCAGCCAGGACGTCAGATCGTCGTCCTCGTGCAGCTCGGCCGCGCCGATGCTGACGCTGACCGTGAACAGGTTGTCGAACGGAACCTCGGCGATTTGCTGGCGTAGTTTCTCGGCGGCCGCCACCGCATCGCGCAGATCGCAGTAGCGGAGCAGGACAACGAATTCCTCACCCCCCCAACGCCCGACGACATCTGTTGTGCGGACGTTGTCCCGCAGCCGACTGGCCACCTCGACGAGTACGCGGTCGCCGGTTTGGTGCCCATGCGTGTCGTTGATCGACTTGAAGAGGTCCACGTCGATCATCAACAGCGTCAGTGCCTGACCGTGGCGTTGGGCCCGGGTGAGATCGGCGGAGAGCAACTCGCCGGTGTGTCGACGGTTCCACAGCCCGGTGAGTGGATCGGTGACGGCCAGACGGGTCAGATCCGCCTCGAATCGCTTGCGCTCACTGATGTCGCGCGTCACGCCGAGAATCTCGACGACCTGGCCATCGGCGTCGACATGCGGAATGACCTGCAATTCGCCAACCATGATCGAGCCATCCCTGCGGTAGTACTCCAGTTCGCCGCGGAAGGCTGGTGGCTCGCTACCTTCGGCGATGGCGGCGAACAACTCGGCGAAGTATGCGCCGACCTGGGCGGCCGACTCCGGCGGGTGAATCACCTCGAGGCTCTGGCGCATGGCCTCTTCAGGGGTGAAGCCGCGGACCCGTTCGACGGCGGGGCTGACGTAGGTGATGGACCCGTCAAGGCCCATCGTCCACACCACGTCCCAGGCGTTGTGGGCCAGCAGTCGGTGACGCTTCTCTGAGTTACGCAGATCCCGTTCCACCGCATGCAATTCCGTTACGTCCTGCATGGCTCCCTCGACGACCCGGGAACCGTCTGGGCGTTCGCGGCACTCGACGCGGCCCCGGCTGTACACCGGTGTTCCGGCATGGTGGCGCCACTTGAGGTCGATCAACATGGCGGTACCGGGCGTCATCGAGAGCATCTCATCCAACGTGCGCCTGGACTCGGGGGCGACATGGGCAAACAGCGTTGCTGCGCCGGCCGGGCTGTCGGTCACCCGGATACCGACCAGTTGGGTTCGCATGCCGCCGTTGATGAACTCGAACGCCACGTCCGGATGAATCCGAAGGACGAAAAACACCAAACCACTGTCGTCGGCCACCCGCTGGAACCACTCGGGGCCGGGTACGACGCCGGTGGGCGGATCGTGTTCAGTCACCGCGGACCTCCTCGAACCGGCCGGTCTTGTCGCCCAGTTTAATCCGATACACCGATCCAAGCTTGGGCCCGGACGGATCAGGGGTCGGTTGATGCGGCGGGGACTTCAGCAGCGGCATGATGCGCTCGACGAGCAGAGCCATACCGGTGTCCCAGTCTCGTCCCTCGCACTCCTGAAAGCTGCCCCAGGCGATCACGCTGCGCCAATTCGACAAATCATCCACGCGCTCCACCTCGACGCAGACATCGGGATGTGCCCGCATGGCACGCAGCTTGGCACCGTCCATCCCGTGGCCCCAGATGTAGGTCCCGTCGTAGACGTAGCTCACCGGAACCACGTACACCCGGCCGTCGCTGATGCAGCCGATCCGCGCGATCACCTCTGTGCGGAGCACCTCTTCGATCTGTTCAGCGGTCAATTCGCCGAGCATGTTTCACCCCTAACTGCGGATCACCAGGCCCATGAGGGTCAGCGTGGTGGTTGCCTCGATGGCCGCACCCATGACATCGCCGGTGATTCCGCCGAACCGGCGAACGCAGTGGGTGATCAACAGTGCGGCGGCCAGCAGTGAGACCAGTACCGTCACGGGGCCCTGCCACAGTCGCGGGGTGGCAAGTGCGGCGCCGCCCGCCACCACAATCGCCCAGCCCGTCACCGCCAGCATGGACTGGCTGCCGGCCACCCCGGCGCCCAGGGTGCTGCCGGCGGCGGCGGGGATGCCCCGGCGGGCGGCCAGCACCGCGGCGACCCGGCCGGCTGTCACGGCGGTCACTGCGGCGACAGCGCCGGTCACTCCCGTCGGTAGCGCCGCGAACGCCGCCGCCTGAGCCAGTAACGCCACGACGACCGCGGCAACACCGAAGGGGCCGGTGGACCCGTCGCGCATCACCTGCAGAGCGCGGTCCGGCGGCCCATAGCAGCCGAGTCCGTCGGCGGTATCGGCAAGACCGTCGATGTGCAGGCCGCGGGTGAGCACCAGTAGGGTACCCACCGCCACCAACCCGGCAAGCAAGCTCTGGTCACCGAACGCCCACCTGCCGACCCACAGTGCCGCCGCAGCAGCCATCCCCAGTGCCAGCCCCACCACAGGCAGCACGGTCAGGGTGCGGCGACCGGGGCCGCTGTCGTGGCGCCCCATCGGGAGTACCGTGCCGAACGCGAAAGCACTTGCCACGCTCGGTATCACGGGGCGCTGATCCCGTCCGGGCCGGACACTCCCGCGTCGGTGAAGGTGGCCATCGACGACAACGTCGCCACCGCTGCACGCAGCACGGGCAGCGCCATCGTCGCACCGGTGCCCTCGCCCAATCGCAGGCCCAAGTCGATGATCGGATCCAGATCCAGGTGGGCCAATGCCAGGCTGTGGGCAGGCTCGGGGGAGCGGTGTCCTGCCTGCCACCACAACCGCGCACCGGGCGCGAGTTGCTCGGCGAGCAGGGCGGCCGCGGTGATCACCAGGCCGTCGAGCAGTAGCGGAGTCCGCCGGACCGCGGCTTGGGCGCAGAACCCGGCCATTGCGGCCAGATCGGCGCCACCGCACGCGGCAAGCAACCCGACCGGATCGGCATGTACGCCCCGCGACCGGTACAACGCATCGCGGACTGCGGCGGTCTTGCGGGACCAGGCCGCGTCGTCGATGCCGGTGCCGCGTCCGACCACGGCGACCGGTTCGGTGCCGGTGACGGCGGCGACCAGAACCGTCGCGGCGGTGGTGTTGCCGATACCCATATCGCCGGCGATGAGCAGGTCGGCCCCGGCGTCGACCTCCTCGTCGGCGATCCGCCGGCCCATCTCGACCGCGGCGGTCGCCTCATCGGTGCTCAGCGCGCTCTCGACGGCGATGTTGCCGCTGGAGCGACACACCCGGTACGGCGCGGGGGAGTCCCGGTCCACCGCGATGTCGATCACGCGGACACCTGCACCGGCAAGCTCGGCCAGCACGTTGATCGCCGCACCGCCGGAGTCGATGTTGTCCACCATCTGTGCTGTGACTTCGGCTGGATAAGCCGACACACCGTGGCGGGCCACTCCGTGATCCCCGGCGAACACCACGATCCGGGCTCGCTCGAATTGTGTTGGGGGACAATTGCCTTGGCACGACGACACCCACACCGACAGATCCTCCAGTCGGCCCAGTGCCCCACGGGGCTTGGTCAGGCTGTCCTGCCGTCGGCGGGCGGCGGCCGCGACTCGGCCGTCGGGGGGGACGACCTCCCCGAACTTCATCAGATCCCCGCCGTCATCGAGTCACCGACGCACCGCTTGATCCACAGTGGCTGTCCGGCGACCACCAGAACGACCTGCTGGCACCGGTCGGCCAACCGCTGGTTGAGCGCACCCAACTCATCGGCGAAACGTCGCCCCGATTCGGTGGCCGGGATCACTGTCAGCCCCACCTCCGGGCTGACCAGGACCAGATCGGCGGCGGTCTCGCCGATTGCGGCGAGCAGGTCGTCGACCTCAGCGTCGATGGGCGCACCGGTCCAGCCGCGCCGGTCCAGCACAGCGGTGAGCCACCCCCCGAGGTCGTCGACGATGGTCGGAGTGTCCGGATCTGAACGCAGGCTGCCGGCGACGTCGACGCTTTCGACGGTGCTCCAGGTCGGGGGGCGGCGGTCACGATGGTCGGCGACCCGGCGTACCCAGGCGTCGTCGTTGTCCGGCACGGCACCGGTGGCGACATAGCGCACGCACGGCGCGGAAATCTCTGACTGGGCGATGAACGATTCGGCCCAAAGCGACTTGCCCGAGCGGATTCCGCCAAGGACCAAGGTGCGCACGGGTCTCTCAGACCACCTTGGCGCCGCGCTCGACCCGAGGCCGCGGAATCCGTGAGCGGCGCAGTTGAGTTGCCCTTGATACGGCGTACAGGCCCAGCTTTCCGCGGCTTTCGGTGTTATCCGGGAACTTGGCGGCCACCGCCCGATTCACCTTGCGCACCAACAGGTAGCCGTCGATGAACATGATCAGCACCAGCAGCAGGGTGAACGGCGGCGAGTAGTAGGCGAGCTTCGGCGTGGCGAGCATCAGGAAAATCAGGATCAACGACAGCGGCAGGAACAGGCCGAGCAGGTTGCGGCGGGCGTCGACGATGTCGCGTACGTAGCCTCGGACCGGACCTTTGTCCCGCGGCAGCAGGTAGGCCTCCTCGCCGGACATCATCCGCTCACGCTGTTTCGTCATCGCCGAACGGCGGGCGACTTTCTCGGCCCGACGCTCCTCCTTGGTCATCGCGCTTCGCGCTTCTTTACGCCGCTGCCGTGCCTCGGCGGCGGTCATCGGTGCCGGCGCCACCGGACCCCGCTTCTTGATCTTCTCGTTGCGTTTGGGGGTGGGGCGGCCCTTGGGGGCCGTGGTGCGGGCGGGGGTGCTGTCCAGGCTGGCCGCATCCGGTGCGAGATCGGCGTCCGGCCCGGACCCGGAGTCCTGCGCCCCGGCGTCGTCGGCGTCGTCGTTGCGGCGGCCCAGCAGTTTCACGCTGTCAGGTTACTGCGCCGTCACTGCCGGGCACATCATGGAGGCCCTGAACGGGCCTGAAGCGGGACCCGGTAGCGGACTCAGTACACGACCCAGTACAGGACCCAGTACACGACCCAGCACAGGACGTAGCCTGCTGAGATGACTCCCGGCCTACGGGTACTCATCGCCCCGGACTGCTTCGGTGACAGCCTGACCGCCGTCGACGCGGCCCAGGCGATCGCCGACGGGTGGCGGCGGTCCCGGCCTTCCGACACCCTGGTGCTGCTTGCGCTGTCGGACGGCGGCCCCGGCTTTCTCGAGGTGCTCACCGCCCGGCACCCCCGGTGGCAGGTGCGTCGGGTGCGGGTCAGCGGACCGCTGTCCGATGAGGTCGACGCCCGGTGGGTGTTGGATCCGGTGAACGCCACCGCCTACATCGAGAGTGCACAGGCGTGCGGGCTGAGCCTGCTGGGCGGCCCGCCCACCGTCCAGAGCGCCATCGATGCCCACAGCGCGGGGGTCGGCCAGATCTTCGGCGACGCGCTGAATGCCGGTGCGCACCGCCTGGTGGTGGGTCTGGGTGGCACCGCCTGCACCGACGGTGGGCGGGGGGCGATCGAAGCCCTCGGCGGGACCGAGGCCGCCCGTCGCAGGCTGACCGGGGTTGACCTGATCGTCGCCACCGATGTCTCACACCCGCTGCTCGGCCCATCCGGAGCGGCTGCGGTGTTCGGCCCGCAGAAGGGTGCGGACGCCGCCACGGTGGCACTTCTGGAGTCGAGGCTGGCCGACTGGGCGTCGCAACTGCAGGCGGTCACCGGTGTGGAGGTGGCCGGGCTGCCCGGGGCGGGCGCTGCCGGGGGATTGGGCGCTGCACTGCTGGCCCTGGGTGGGCGCCGGGAGTCAGGGGCGACCCTGATCGCCGAGCACACCGGCGCGACCGCCGAGATCGCGCGCTCTGATCTGCTTGTCTCCGGAGAGGGCCGCCTGGACGGTCAGTCGCTGCACGGCAAAGTCGTCGGGTCGCTGGCCGCCGCGGCCGCCGGCCACCGGGTGCCGGTGTTGGTGTTGGCCGGCCAGGTCGACTTGAGTGAAGCCGAACTGCTGGCGGCCGGCATTACCGGGGCTTTCGCAGTGGCGGAATATGCCGGTTCGGTTCAGCGCGCCCTGGCCGACGCCGCAGCGCAGCTTCGCGGGCTCGCGGCGCGCACCGCAGCAGAGCTGACGGTTCGAGGAGTCGAGAGAAGTCGAGAGAGTCGAGAGAAGAAGGAATAGCCGGCGCACCAGGTACCGTTGAACCCAACGGGGTCACCGCAATCGACCCCAACCCGTTCCGCTGAGGAGACGTAATGACTGACCAGTCGGCCACTTCGACCGGCCTCGGGACCGATCCGGGCACCACCACCCACGGTGCGACCCTGACCGATGCCGCTGCCACCAAGGCCAAGACCCTGCTCGATCAGGAGGGCCGGGACGATTTGGCGCTCCGCATCGCGGTGCAACCCGGCGGATGCGCCGGTCTGCGGTACAACCTGTTCTTCGACGATCGTGCTCTCGACGGCGACCTCACCGCCGATTTCGGCGGCGTGACCCTGACCGTCGACCGGATGAGTGCCCCCTACGTGCAGGGCGCCACGATCGACTTCGTCGACACCATCGAAAAGCAGGGCTTCACCATTGACAACCCGAACGCCACCGGGTCATGCGCCTGCGGCGACTCGTTCAACTGATCGTTCAGTACTGATTCGATCTCAGTACTGGGCTGCGGTGCGCAGCAGGTAGGAACACACCAGAAGTTGGTTGTCCTGCCGCAGGATCTGAGCGACGCCCTGCTCCTCGTCACGACCCCTGCGCGACGAGGAGGCCGGCGCGACTTTCATGGTGAACAGCACCTGGGCTTGGTAGGACGAGGACAGCACGATCTTGTCGATCGAGGTGACGTCCGCCCGCGCGAACTGCTTGCGAAATGCGTCACTGGCCAGTCGGGCCAGCGCCATGTCCGACCTGCGGTCTTTGATCCCGTCGTACATGCCGCACAGCGTGTTGCGGGCGATAGTCTCGGTGTCGCCGTCGGACAATGCGGTCAGATAGTTCTGGATAGCCGTCTTGGCGTTGGATTCGCCGAAAGCCGTCGAGCCGCTGCCGGGCCGGTTCAACCCGGCGAACAGTGCGGTGGCGATCAACACCCCGACCAAGCCCAGCCCCAGCAGAGTCCACAATAACGCCCGGTTGCGTCTCGGCGGCTGGGGGTAGGCGACCGGGGGCGGTAGCGGTCCCGGGTAGGCCGCTGGGTAGGGGTAGGGCTCCGGGTAGATCGGCGGCGGACCGGGTGGGAGGGGCGAACCGGGGAACGGTTGACCCTCTGCGCCGGCGTGCGGCGGCGGATACGGGCCAGCCATCGATCGTTCTCCTCGCAAGTGTCGTCGGTCCGGCATGGGCCCAGTACCGCAGGGGCCATATAGTCGGCGTTCGATACGCAGGCTAGCGCACCGCTGCACCTGCTCCACGGAATGAAGGGCGGACACCTGTCGTGACGATCGCGGTAACCGGATCCATTGCCACCGACCACCTGATGCGCTTCCCGGGTCGCTTCTCCGAGCAGTTGCTGGCCGAGCACCTGCAGAAGGTCTCGCTGAGCTTTCTGGTCGACGACCTGGTGGTCCATCGCGGCGGGGTGGCGGGCAACATGGCTTACGCCATCGGTGTGCTTGGTGGGGACGCAACGCTGGTCGGGGCGGCCGGAGTCGACTTCACCGACTACCGGGAGTGGCTGGAGTCCGCCGGGGTCAACTGCGCGAACGTGCTGATCTCCGATACCCAGCACACCGCCCGGTTCGTCTGCACCACCGATGAGGACATGGCACAGATCGCGTCGTTCTACCCCGGCGCGATGTCGCAGGCCCGCAACATCAAACTGGCCGAGGTGGTGGCCGCGGTCGGCCAACCCGAGCTGGTGATCGTCGGTGCCAACGACCCGGAGGCCATGTTCGCCCACACTGACGAGTGCCGGGCCCTGGGTCTGGCGTTCGCCGCCGACCCCTCTCAGCAACTCGCCCGGTTGTCCGGGGAGGAGATCCGTCGCCTTGTCGGCGGCGCCACCTATCTGTTCAGCAACGACTATGAGTGGGATCTGATGCTGTCCAAGACCGGTTGGACCGACGCCGACGTGCTCGGCCAGGTGGGTTTGCGGATCACCACCCTGGGAGCCAAGGGCGTCGACATCGTCGGCGCCGACGGCACGAAGATCCACGTCGGGGTGGTGCCGGAGACTGCGCAGGTCGATCCCACTGGGGTAGGCGACGCTTTCCGGGCTGGGTTCCTAACCGGACGCGGTGCCGGCCTGGATCTGGAACGCTCCGCCCAACTCGGATCCCTGGTCGCGGTGCTGGTTCTGGAGACCACCGGTACGCAGAACTGGACCTGGGACCCTGCGGTCGCCCGCACCCGTCTGGCGGAGGGCTTCGGCGCCCAGGCGGCCGACGAGATCGCCGCGGCGCTGGCGGCAGCCAGTCGCAGTTAGTCGGCTACAACTGCACCGGATACTGCGGTTCGCTGATCTGCGGGACGATGCTGCCCTCGACGAAGATCGCGTACCACAGCAGGAAGATCAGCACGGTCCACAGTCGGCGACTATGGTCGCCGTCGCCGGTACGGTGCTCGTCGAGCATGGTCTGCACCGCGGCGAGGTCGACCAGATGGCCGGCCTGCGAGGCGGCGATCATGCCGTAGGCCCAGTCCATCAGTTCACCGGACCGTAGCCAGTGCCGGATGGGCACCGGGAAGCCGAGTTTGGCCCGGTTGAGCACGTGCGCCGGCACGATCGGTTCCAGGGCGCGGCGCAGGGCGTACTTGGTGGTGGTGCGGGTGATCTTCTGGTCGTAGGGCAGCCGGGAGGCAACCGCGAAGACCTCGGGGTCCAGGAAAGGAACCCGCAATTCCAAGGAGTTGGCCATCGTCATCTTGTCGGCTTTGACCAGGATGTCGCCGCGCAGCCAGGTGAACAGGTCGATGTGCTGCATCCGTGCCACGGGGTCCCAGTTCAGCGATTCGGCGTAGATCGCCGCCGTGACGTCGGTGTGGGTCCAGTTCGGGGTGAAGCCGGGCAGCACCGCGCGCAGTTGGTCGTCGGAGAAACTGCGGGCGTTGCCGTAGTAGCGGTCCTCGAGAGTCAACGATCCGCGGTGCAGCAGACTCTTACCGCGCATGCCCTCCGGAAGCGGTTTGGAGGCCTTGCCCAGCGATTTGCGCACGCCGCGGGGGAGATAGTCGAACGCCCTGAGTGACAGGGGTTCCCGGTAGATCGTGTAGCCGCCGAACAACTCGTCGGCACCTTCTCCGGACAGCACCACCTTGACGTGCTTGCGCGCCTCGCGGGCGATGAAGAACAGCGGTACCAGCGCCGGGTCGGCCACCGGCTCGTCGAGGTACCAGACGATTTCGGGCAGTGCGGCGACGAACTCCGACTGGCTGACCACCTTGGCGACGTGACGGGCCCCGATGGCATCCGCAGATGCGACTGCCACGTCGACCTCGGAGAAACCCTCCCGCTCGAACCCGGTGGTGAAGGTGATCAGCCGGGGGTTGTGCCGGATGGCCAGCGCCGCGATAGCGGTCGAGTCGATGCCACCGGACAAAAAGGCGCCGACGGTGACGTCGGCCCGCATGTGCTTGGCAACCGAGTCCTCCAGGACCGCGGTGATCTGGTCATAGCGGGCTTGCTCGTCGCCGGGGCGAAACGGCACGGCGGCGAACCGCGGGTGAAAATACCGGGTGGTCTTGGGGGCCTGGCCGGGGCGGATCACCGCGTAGCAGCCCGATTCCAGGCGGCGCACGCCGCGGTGCAGGGTCTCCGGCTCGGGCACGTACTGCAGCACGGTGTAGTGCTGCAGGGCGCGGACGTCGATGGCGGTGTCCAGGCCCAGGAGGCCGGCGAGGTCGAGCAGGCATTTCTTCTCGCTGCCCACCGCGGTGCCGCCCGGGCCGGTCGCCATGAACAGCGGTTTGATGCCGAACGGGTCCCGGGCGCAGAACAACTCTCGTCGGGTGGTGTCCCAGAGCGCGAAGGCGAACATGCCGCGCAGCCTGCTCAGCGCCTCGGTACCCCAGTAGTGGTAGGCGGCGACTATCGCCTCGCCGTCGCCGTCGGTGGCGAACTCTGCACCGAATTCCGACCGTAGAACCTCGCGTAACTCGAGGTAGTTGTAGATCTCCCCGTTGAACACCAACACATAGCGACCCGGCTCGCCGGGCGGGCCCCAGCGCAGCGGCTGGTGGGAATGGGCGATGTCGATGATCGAGAGCCGGTTGAAACCCAGCACAACTTGATCGTCGGCCCATGTCCCAGGCTCATCCGGGCCGCGGTGGCGCATCAGATGCGAGGCGCCCGCCACGGCATCGACCGTTGCTTCAGAGATGGCGCCGGCGGCGTGTCCTACCAGGGCAAGCAGTCCGCACACCCGGCCAAGTATGCCCGACCGCCAGCAGGCTGCCGAAGCTACACCCGATGTCCACCCGGTCGAATCGCCAGGTGTGTCCGCTTGCTGTCCGTTGGTGGTCTACGCTGCGTAGTATTCGAGTGGCGATGTGCCCTCGTGCCACCTCCTCTGGTGGGTGGTCGAGGCTGCATCGGTCCGGCTTGTGACACAGGAGGCGCCAAGTGACACCACGCGGACTAGGCGATGCCACCACCAGCTTCGGCGACCGTTCCAACCGGCGGCGGGCGGTGGCGCTGAGCGCAACGTTTGCCGTTTTGGCGATCACGCTCAGCGGGTGTAGCTGGCAGGACGCGCTGGCGTTGGGGTGGCCTAGAGGTGTCACTCCCGAGGCCGAGGCCATGCACAAACTGTGGGTCGGTTCGGTGATAGCCGCGCTCGTGGTCGGTGTGATCGTGTGGGCCCTGATGTTCTGGTGCGCGGCGTTCTTCCGCAAGAAGCGCGGCGACGAGGAATTGCCGCGCCAGTTCGGCTACAACATGCCGCTGGAGTTGGCGCTGACGGTGGTCCCCTTCGTCATCATCTCCGTGCTGTTCTACTTCACTGTCGTCACTCAAGAGAAAGTCCTCAACAGGGAGCCGAACCCGGAGGTGGTCGTCGACGTCACCGCCTTCCAGTGGAACTGGAAGTTCGGATACCAGAAGGTCGCCTACGCCGACGGGTCGTTCAACTACGAGGGTGCCGATCCGGCCCGCAAGGCCGCTGTGATGTCCAAGCCGGAGGGTAAGGGCCCTGACGGTGAGGAGAAGGTCGGCGCGGTCCGCGGAATGAACCCGGAAGACCGCTCGTACCTGAACTTCAACAAGATCGAGACTGTCGGTAACAGCGACGAGATACCGGTTCTGGTGCTGCCGGTTGGTAAGCGGATCGAGTTCCAGCAGGCTTCTGCGGACGTGATCCACTCGTTCTGGATCCCCGAATTCCTCTTCAAGCGCGACGTGTTCCCTGAGCCGGAAGCCAACCACTCGGAGAACAAGTGGCAGGTTTCCCAGATCAACCAGACCGGTGCGTTCGTCGGCCGGTGCGCTGAAATGTGCGGCACCTACCACGCGATGATGAATTTCGAGGTGCGTGTCGTGCCAGCCAACGACTTCAAGACCTACCTTCAGGCCCGTGCCGATGGCATGACCAACGCCGAGGCGCTCAAGGCGATCAACCAGGCCCCGCTGGCAACCAGCACCAAGCCGTTCGACACCCGCCGGGGCGAACGGGTGATGCCGAAGCCCGAGATGGCTGCCGCGCAGGGCACGAAGTAGGGGAGTCTGATATGCGTATCGAAGCCAGGCTTTTTGAGATCCTGACCGGCTTCTTCCTACTCGCCGCCATCGTCTACGGCGCTCTGACCGCGGTATTCGAGCCCGGCGGGCTGGAATGGGCCGGCACCACTGCGTTGGTCCTCACCGCAGGTCTGACCCTCATCATTGGCACGTTCTTCCGGTTCGTGGCCCGACGCCTCGACACCAGACCGGAAGACTACGAGTACGCCGATATCGCCGACGGCGCCGGTGAACTCGGGTTCTTCTCCCCGCACAGCTGGTGGCCGATCCTGATCGCGCTGGCGTTCTCGACGGCCGCCATCGGTGCAGCTCTGTGGCTGCCGTGGCTGATCGTAACCGGCGTAGTCTTCGTGCTGGCGGCGGTCTGCGGTCTGGTCTTCGAGTACCACACCGGGCCCGAGAAGCACTGACCTCCAAGGTCACGATTCGCCCGCGTCGGCGGCATCACCCGGTGTCCTGAACGGCCCGCGGGTGCTCGGTTGGGTAGTGTTTTGGCCTGGAGTGAGGCTGACCGCCGGCGGCGAGGGCCACTTCCCGGGCAGGCAGTCAGAAGAGGAATAGTCGAAGGATGAGCGGACCCAATCCGCCGGAACCTGAGCTCGGCGGCCAGCCGTCGCAACACTCGGGCGGGGACCGGGAGGAGCTGACCGACACCGGGTTCTCTCGTGCCTATTCGGCTCCGGAATCCGAGCAGTACACCATCGCGCCGTACGTTCCGGCGGAACTTGAAATCTATGACTACGACGCCTACGAGCAGCGTGAGGGGGTCGACGACCTCGCTCCGCCGAAATGGCCGTGGGTGGTCGGTGTCACCGCGATCATCGCCGCAATTGCGCTGGTGGTGTCGGTGTCGCTGCTGGTGACGAACAACGGTGACACCGAGACCCTGGCCACTCCCGGAACCACCGCCGTGCCCACACCGCCGGTTCAGGATCAAATCACCACCACCACGCCGCCCCCGCCCCCGCCCCCGCCCCCGTCGGCTGAACCGCCACCGCCACCGCCTCCGCCACCGCCGGCGATCGAGACGGTAACCGTGACCCCGGAGCCGCCGCCTCCGCCGCCTCCGCCGCCTCCGCCTCCGCCGCCGAGTCCCGAGCCGGCGCCGGTGACCACCAGCGCAGCCCCGCCTCCGCCGCAACCGCCGACGACGCCGGCTGGACCGCGGCAGGTGACCTATAGCGTCACCGGCACCAAGGCGCCCGGCGACATCATCACGGTGACGTATGTCGATGCATCCGGACGGCGCCGCACCCAACGCAACGTCTACATTCCGTGGTCACTCACGGTGACGCCGATTTCACAGTCCGATGTCGGCTCGGTGCAGGCCTCCAGTCTGTTCCTGGTCAGCCGGTTGAACTGCTCCATCACAACCAGCGACGGGACGGTGCTGTCATCGAACCAGAACAACGCCGCGCAGACGAGTTGCTGATGGTAACCGAGGGCCGCTCGCCTGAGACCGTCGACCGCGTGATGGTCGGCGTCTGTGGGGCGATCTGGCTGGTGTTACTGGCAGCAAGCGTCTTCGCAACGGTCGCGATGGTCCGACTCGGCAGCGGGCAAACCGGCGGTGTGCAACGGCAGTCCTCGTGGCTGCTCTACAGCATCATCGTGGTTTCGGCTCTGGTCATCATCGGTGCGATCCCGCTGCTGCTCCGGGCCCGGCGGGCGGCAGTGACTGTCGCCGGCCCGGATGACTCCCCGGCGGACCCGGCCATGCGGGCGCCCGCCACCGACGCCGCGGCGGGAAGGATGCGCGTCTTTGGCGTGGACCCCTACGCCCGCCGGGTGCCTGAGGCCCGGGCCGTCGGAGTGACGCAGGCCGTGGTGGAGCGGTTGTGGCTGCGTGGGACGGTTTCGCTGCTGGGCGCGATGGGCGTGGCGTTGACCGGCGTTGCTATCGGCGCCAATTTCCTGGCCGGTCGCAACGATGCCGGGGCTTGGGTCGCGTTCGGGCTGGCCGGGGCGATTACCGTGGCGATGCCCGCGGTGATGGTCTTTTTCCAGCGCCAATTAAGGGAAGCGGTGGAAGGGCCGGCGGAGTAATCCGCGAACGTACAAAGAAAGGGCCCCAGCCGGTGGCTGGGGCCCTTTCTCATTCGGTGGACAAGTCTATCCGTGGGAGCCGTTAACGCTTCCGTTCCCGTTTCCGCTGGGCAGACTTGCGTGTCCATTGGACCCGTAGTCCTGGTATTCCTTGAGCGCCGTCAGAGCCCGCTGCTCGGAGGCGTGTGCCGCCTCGTTCAGCGCGGCATCCTCAGGGGCTGGGTCGGCAGTCAAGAAGCTGCCATGACCAGGCCTACCGCCGGAGCCCAACTTATTCATCCGCTTGGGCAGCGGTGCACCCTGGTATTCCAACGGAATCGGGTGACCGTGCTCGTCGACCGGACCGAGCGGCTGGTGCAGTTCGATGTAGGCACCGTGCGGCAGCCGCTTGATGATGCCCGTCTCGATACCGTGCTCGAGCACCTCACGGTCGCTGCGCTGCAGGGCGACCGCCCACCGGTAGGCCACGAAGAATGCCAGCGGCGGCAGCACCAGCATGCCGATACGTCCCATCCACGTCGTCGCGTTCAGCGAAATGTGGAAGTTGTAGGCGATGATGTCGTTGGAGGCGCTCGCGGTGAGCACCAGGTAGAACGCAATCACCATCGCCCCGATGCCGGTACGGACCGGCACATCCCGCGGACGCTGCAGCAGGTTGTGGTGGGCGTCGTCGCCGGTGAACTTCTTCTCCAGGAACGGGTAGATGAACATCAGCAGGAACACCACGCCCATGATCACCGCAACCCACACAGCGGCCGGGATCGTGTAGTTGCCGATGTAAATCTCCCACGGCGGGAACAGCCGGATCAGGCCGTCAGTCCACAGCATGTAGAAGTCCGGCTGTGATCCGGCCGACACCTGGGAGGGCTTGTAGGGACCGAGCTGCCAAATCGGGTTGATCTGCAGCAAGCCGCCCATCAGGCCGAGAATGCCGACGATCATCGCGAAGAAGGCGCCGGACTTCACGGCGAACACCGGCATGACCCGGACACCGACGACGTTGGTCTCAGTGCGACCGGGGCCGGGGAACTGGGTGTGCTTCTGGAACCACACCAGCGCCAGGTGCATGCCGATGAGGGCGAGCATGATGCCCGGGAAGATCAGGATGTGCACCGCGTAGAGCCGCGGCATGATGATGTTCCCGGGGAAGTCACCGCCGAAGATCGCCCAGTGCATCCAGGTGCCGACCAGGGGCAGGCCCAGGGTGATCGAGGACAGCGCAGCGCGGATGCCGGTTCCCGAGAGCAGGTCGTCGGGCAGCGAGTAGCCGAAGAAGCCTTCGAACATCGCCAGGATCAGCAGCAGAGCTCCGATGATCCAGTTGACCTCGCGGGGCCGCCGGAAGGCGCCGGTGAAGAAAACCCGGGCCATGTGCACCATGATCGACGCGGCGAACAGCAGCGCCGCCCAGTGGTGAACTTGCCGGACAAACAGCCCGCCTCGGACCTCGAAGCTGATTTCCAGCGCCGTCTCGTAGGCCCGTGACATCTGGATACCGCGCAGCGGTTGGTAGACGCCGTCGTAGGTGACCTCGGCCATGGACGGGTCGAAGAACAAGGTCAGGTACACACCCGTGAGTAACAGCACGATGAAGCTGTAGAGGGCCACCTCGCCAAGCAAGAATGACCAGTGGGTGGGGAATACCTTGTTGAGTTGGCGTCGCAACGCCGCGGACGGGTGGTACCGCGAATCGGCGTTGTCGGCGGCCTTGTTGACACGGTCAGCGAGTGTCGTGCTCATGATCTGCGCTCCCAGAATGCCGGTCCGACTGGTTCTATGAAGTCACCGTTGGCGACGAGGTAACCGTCCTTGTCGATAGTAATAGGAAGTTGCGCCAGTGCGCGCGCTGCCGGCCCGAAGATCGGCCGTGCGAAGTGCAGCGCATCGAACTGCGACTGGTGGCACGGGCACAGGATGCGGTAGGTCTGCTGCTCGTAGAGCGAAGACGGGCAACCCAGGTGCGAGCACACCTTCGTGTAGGCGAAAAGCTCACCGAAGTTGAAGCTCTCCTGACCTTGGCGTTTGACCACCCGGGGCATGTCGACCGGCTTGATCCGGATCAGCATGACCGGGTTGCGTACGCCCATGCCGATATGGGTCAGGCGTTCGTGGGACTCCACCGTGGTGCCGTCACCGTCTTCTTCGCGCCACGGGAAGACCGTCTCCATGCCGCCGGCGTCGATGTCCTCCGGCCGGATCTTGGTGAACGGCGACTCACCCGGACGGCCGGTGGCTCGACCGAGGTAGATCGTCTCGCCCCTGTAGCGAGGCGTCCAGTCCGAAGTCCACAGCACGGCTTTGAGTCCATCGGCGGTGGGAACCACAGGCTTCCACGGATTTTTGATCAGGCCGCCCAGACCTGCGACCAGCGTGCCCACCCCGAATGCGCCGACGCTGATGCCCAGCGAGGTCAGGATCAGCTTGCGACGCTTGATCGTCGAGCCATCGAGAGCATTGATGAGCGTGGCCGCTGTGGCCTTGCGCTCAACTTCGGAGGACGGCCCGTCGTGGCGGTCCTGGATTGAGATCTCCTCCGGGATGAAGCGCTTCTGATACAGAACCGCCCCGATCCCGATGGCCAGGATGGACAACCCGAACGTCAGCCCGTAGAGCGGCGTGGTCAGGGTGTACCAGAAGTTGCCCTCCGCGCCGTATGGCTTGTACTCCCAGGGCCAGAACAGGAAGACCAGCAGCAGGGCGAGGCCGAACAAGCCGCCGATCAGCAGCCAGGCAGCGACCAGTCGCTCAGAGCGCTTCTCGGCCCGGGTGCCCGGGACCGGCCAGCGTTCCTCTTTGAACACCGTCTCGACTCCGTCGAGTCGGGCGCCGAGGGCCGTCAGTTCTTCATTGGTCATGCGCGAGAGATCCTCGCCCTGCGGGTGTCCCGAATCGTTCGTGCTCATGCCCGTGCCCCGATCCACAGCGCCACCGCTACCGCGGCGACCATTCCGACGACGAAGATCGCCATGCCCTCCGGCACGGGGCCGAAGCCGCCGAGGCCGTAGCCACCCGGGTTGGGGGTGTCGGCAGCCGACCGGACGTAGGCGATGATGTCCCTCTTCTCCTCCGGCGAGAGTTGGCGGTCGGAGAACTTCGGCATGTTCTGCGGGCCGGTCAGCATCGCGGTGTAGATCTGGGCCGGCGTGGCCGGATCCAGGGCGGGAGCGTACTTGCCCGACGACAGGGCGCCGCCGCGGCCGGTGAAGTTGTGGCAGGACGCGCAGTTCAGCCGGTACAGGTCACCGCCGCGGGCGATGTCGCTGCCCAGCAGCGACTCGTTGGCGATCTGACCGTTGGCGTCGCGGGGGACCAGGGGGCCGCCGCCGACGCTCTGAACGTAGGCGCCCAGCGCGTCGACCTGTGCCTCGTCGAAGTTCGGCGGTTTGCGCATCGCCTGTGCCTCGTTGCGCATCATCGGCATCCGGCCGCTGGAGACCTGGAAGTAGACCGCAGCCTCGCCGACTCCGACCAGGCTCGGCCCGCGGGCCTCCACGCCCTGCAGGTTGGCTCCGTGGCAGGTGATGCACGCGGTCGCGTAGAGCTCTTGGCCAGTGCGCAGCAGCGCCGACTTCGACTCATCGGCGACGGCGACTTGCGGTTTGGGCGTCAGCGTTGCCGCCAGCACCCCGGCCAGAGCCAGGCCGAAGAGCAGCAGGACTGCGCCGGTAAGTCGCCGGCGGAACCGGCGGCGGGACTTGTCGCTCATCGAACCCCTTCTCATCGACGGATGATCGCTCATCAACGGATGAAGTAGATAGTGGCGAACAGGGCGATCCAGACGATGTCGACGAAGTGCCAGTAGTAGGACACGACGATCGCTGCGGTTGCCTGGGCGGGGGTGAACTTGCTCATCTTGGTGCGCACGAGCAGCAGGACGAATGCGACCAGGCCACCGATGACGTGCAGGCCGTGGAAGCCGGTTGTCAGGTAGAAGACGCTGCCGTAGGCGCTGCTGGAGATCGTGGTGCCCGTTTCCACCA
>NZ_JBILVF010000088.1:0-13426 GCF_044370595.1 Mycobacterium sp. | reverse complement strand
CTTGATTCGTCCGCTGACGCTGCCGGGTTCCATGGTGGCGAAGTCGATCGGCTTGTCCAGTGTGACGGTGACGAATTTCGAGCCCGTTCCTGTGATCGGAGCGCTGGTCAACGCCGCGGCTTCGCCGTTGAGCTGACCTATCTCCACGCCGTTCTCGCAGGCTGTGATGCCACCGAAGGAGACGATGGTGTTCAGGCCGTTGTCCACCGCGCTCTGGATGTCGGTTTTGATCGTCACCCCCCGGGTGGAGCCGAAAGCGGCATTGTTTTTCGGGTCTTTGGAGCTGCCCCAGATGAAGTCACCGCCCTGTTCCTGCTGATTGACGAATGCCAGGGTCGCGGCTTCGATTCCGGTCTTGGTCATCGTTGCCACCAGGCTCGGGGTCCCGGTCTGGTTGGGCGCGACGCTGTCGTTCATGTACCAGGTCTGTTCACGCTGCAGCGTCGAGGTCATGTCGATATAGGGGGCGAACATCCGACCCGGCGGGCACGCCCCGGTGCAACCGCCGCCCCCGCCTCCGGTGCCGCTGGAACCGCGCGTGCCCGGGCGCGGGACGATCGCCAGCAAACGGCCGGTGCCGGCTGCGCCGCCGATGCCGCCTTGGCCCTCCACCCCGCCGGCCGCGGCGTCCCCGCCGTTGCCGCCGTTGCCGCCGTCTCCGCCGCGGCCGAAGATCCAGCTGCCGTCGCCGCCCGCGCCGCCGACGCCACCATCACCGCCGTCGAGCGTGCTCGTCGTCCGCAACAGCAGCGGTTGGCCGCCCTCCCACACCTTGAGCCCGTCCGGCACGAGCCCGTCATCGACCGTCGCGAGCCTGCTCACCCCGCCCGCAGCGCCGTTGCCTGCGGCTCCGCCTTTGCCGCCGTGACCCCACACCGACAGCAGACCGACGTCGCCCCCATCGCCGCCGTTGCCGCCGTTGCCGGCGACCGCTTGGGCACTGCCGCCGATGCCTCCGTTGCCGCCGCCGCCCATGAGCAAACCGCCGCGGCCGCCGGTGCCGCCATTCTGACCGGGCAGGCCGTTGCCGCCGGCGCCGCCCTTGCCGAACCAGCCTGCGGCCCCGCCGTTGCCGCCGTTGTAGCCGTTTCCGCCGTTTCCGAGGAGGCCCGCCTTACCGCCGTTGCAGATGGTCTGACCGACGCATGTTGTCGCGTCGTAGCTGAAGCCGTCACCGATGAGCATCCCGGCATCCGGGCGATCGGCTGTCCCGTTGCCGAAGAACATCCGGAAGAAGTCCGCGATCGGTTGGGCACCTTGGGTATTCGCCGACTCACCGGTGGTCACCGAGGATAACGTTGCTGCTGCGTTGGCGGGCTGGGACTCCCGGCGCGCGAACGCCGCCGCTGTCCAGGCCAGAGGAGCGGCTGCTGGGCTGACCGGGTTGCCATTGGCGCCAAGCCATGTCAGCGCATTGGATCCGCCGCCGGATACTGCGACGGCGTCTGCTCGCTGTGGGGCCGGGGTCATCACCGGTGCGGCAGCTGCAGGGCTGACCGAGAGGGTTCGGTCCGCTACCGGGCTCGACAGCGGTAAGGGCTGTTGGACAGTCTCGGCCGCTGGGCTGGCGGTAGGGGCCGGTGTCGGCCGCGACGCGGCCAGTTCCACGGTTTCGGGCAGGCTCACTGCCGCCACCGGCCGAGCCGCCGGCGCCGCCGGGTCCGGCGAGACCATGCTGGCCGACGCTGACGGTGACGCTGGCGGCGGGGCGGGCGACTCGGCCGGTGCCGGGTCGATGACCACAGACCGGCGCCCGCGCGGCGTCGGACCCTGAGCCGGTGCGCTGTTGAGGCTCCGGTCGGCCTTCACAGAGTCGCTGTCTTCAGTGCTGCCGAGGCCTGAGCGGGTCGCCAACCGGGACCGCGTGGGCGCCGGCGACACAGATGGACCTGCCGACCCCGCGGAGCGCCCATTCGGGCTGGAGTCCCCGGGACTGCCTGGCTCGGCGAGGGCCACAGCCGGAACCGACCCGATCGCGATCCCGACGCCCAGAGCGACCGCCAAGGCGCCGACGCGACCTACGTAGCGTGCCGAGACTGAATGCCAAATTGCCGCCATGGGCCAACCTCTGATCTTCCAATCCCCGATGCAGCCAGACGACCCACCGGAGACTGACAATACGAAAACACTCGACGGGCGCTCGTCGGTACCGGACCTTCGTCACTTTATTGGGGTCTTTGGTCCCGGAGCTGCAGCGCTACTGAGAAACACCGAACAGCTCGACCTTAAGTCCATCCTGACGGCGGCGAGTGCGATGTCCTATCAGTGGCCACGCCGTGGTCTGTATATTCGCGCTCGAGGAGCCGATGCCATGAGTCGTACCCTTCGGGCTAGGGTCTTGGCTGTCGGCATGCTGGTGGCGGTGACCGCATGTGGCGGGGCCCCGCGCACGCCCGCGGAGAAAGAGTTTCCCGCTGTACTCGCCGGGCACGCCATCCTGCCGGCGTCGACGTTGCTGGATGCCCCACCCGACGCCCCGGCAGCACTGCGAACCAGCGGAAAGGCCCTGCGGCGACCCGCCGTCGGCGATATCGCACCCCCGTTTGCCGGCCAACCCGCAGCGGGGCACTCCGCGATCCGGCGCACACCAGACGGCACTTTCTGGGTGTTGAGCGACAACGGCACCGGCCGCAAAGACAATGCCGCGGACTTCATGCTGCAACTCAATCAGTACCGGATCGACTTCGACGGCGGCGGCTTCAGTCTGGTTCAGACGGTGTTCCTGGCCGACCCGCAAAGCATCGCGCCCTTCCCCATCACCACCGACGGCACCGCTGAGCGGTATCTCACCGGAAGCGACTTCGACCCCGAGAGTCTGCAGGTGACCGGCGATGCGATCTGGATCGGCGAGGAGTTCGGGCCGTCCCTGCTCAAGTTCGATATGGCAGGGCGTCTGCTGGGGATCTTCGACACCCTGATCGACGGCAGGGCAGCCCGCTCGGAGGATCACTACGGCGGTGCGCAACCAGTACGAGTCCAGCGGTCCAAAGGGCTTGAAGCCCTGGCGGGTTCCCCGGATGGCACGATGCTCTACCCGATGCTCGAAGGTCGGCTCGCCGAGGAGTCCGACCAGCAGGCCGGGGACGTGCGCATCCTGGAGTTCGACGTCTCAGCCCAACGGTGGACCGGCCGGTACTGGAGATACACCTTGCACGATCCGGCGCATTCGATAGGCGACCTCGCGATGATCGACGCCACGACCGCTCTGGTGATCGAGCGGGACGACGGCTTCGGGACCGTCGACAAGGCCTGCCCGGTTTCCGGTCCAACCGGCGAATGCTTCTCTTCGCCAGCACGATTCAAGCGGGTGTACACGATTGAGTTGGACGACCGGAGGATGGGCGAGCCGGTGCGCAAGATCGGCTATGTCGACCTGATGTCCATCGCCGATCCCGACGGGCTGGCCCGGGCACCGCTCACCGACGGAGTGCTGACATTTCCTTTTGCGACCATCGAGAGCGTCGACGTGGTGGATGGCCGTCACATTGTTATCGGCAACGACAACAATTTTCCCAACTCAAGGAGCCGGGATCCGATGACCGTCGATGACAATGAACTGGTGCTGCTCGAGGTGGCTGAACTGCTGAGCGCCCGCTGAAAGCGCTACCGGCTCAGCCACGGACCTAGGCGGCGCAAGGCCTTGTCGATGTCAGCCGACGGTCCCGCGAAGGATAGTCGGACGAAGGCGTTCCCGCGCACGGTATCGAAGTCGACACCGGGAGCGATAGCCAATCCGGTGTCAGCCAGCAGTCTTTCGCAAAAGCCAAGCGAATCCGAGGTGAAGTCGGAGACATCGGCGTAGACGTAGAAAGCCCCGTCGGCCGGGGCCAGTCTGGTCACACCGAGTTGACGCAGTCCGGCGATCAGAGTGTCCCGGTTCGCCGCGTAATGATCCAGGTGCCCCTCGACCTCAGCGATCGCCTCGGGCGTGAACGCCGCCACCGCGGCGTGCTGGGGCAGCACCGGCGGGCAGATGGTGAAGTTCCCGGTCAGGCAATCCACTGCCCGCCGCAACTCGGCCGGCACCAGCAGCCAGCCCAGCCGCCACCCCGTCATCGCGAAGTACTTGGAAAAGCTGTTCACCACAACGGCGTTGCGCGAGGTTTCCCAGGCGCAGGACGTCCGGGGGGCTCCCGGATAGACCAGGCCGTGATAGACCTCGTCGCTGACCAGTCGGACCCCCTGGGCGTCGCACCATCGGGCGATGGCGGCCAGTTCGGAGGGCTCGATCACCGTACCGGTCGGGTTGGCCGGGCTGGCCACGATGACGCCCTGCACCGGCGGGTCAAGTTCGGCCAGCATCGCCGCCGTCGGCTGAAACCGGCTCTGCGCTCCGCACTCGATCTCCACGACCTCGCAGCCCAGTGCCGAGAGAATGTTGCGGTAGCAGGGGTAGCCGGGACTTGCGATGGCCACCCGGTCACCGACGTCGAAGCAGGCCAAAAAGGTGAGCAGGAAACCGCCGGAGGAACCGGTGGTCAGGACTACGTCATCGACGTGAACGTCAAGGCCGTACCGAGCCTCGTACGAGCCGGCGATCGCCTCGCGTAACTCCGGAATGCCCAGTGCCACGGTGTATCCCAGCGGAGAACTCCGAAGTGCCTGCTCTGCAGCAGCGAGCACCGCTGCCGGTGCCCCCGCGCTGGGCTGGCCTGCGGAAAGGTTCACCAGGTCACCGTGGGTCCGTTGGCGCTGAGCGGCAGCCAGCCATACGTCCATGACGTAGAACGGCGGTATTCCGGCCCGATGTGCCACGTGCGCGCTCACTCCGCCAAGGCTAGACGTTAGAGAACCGCTGGACGTTAGAGAACCTCCGCCTCGAGCAGGCGCAGTTGCTCGCGCGGGCCTCCCAATAGTTGCGCGCTGCCATGGGCGCGTTTGAAGTACAGCTGCATATCGTGCTCCCAGGTGATCGCGATTCCGCCATGCAGCTGAATCGATTCGGCGGCGACGATGCCGAAGGCCTCGCTTGCAGCTAGTCGGGCGCGTGCGGCCGACACCGCCGTGGGGTTCGACACCGCCTCGCCGACCACCGCCCGCGCCGCCTCGAGGGCCACATACAGGTCGGCCATCCGGTGTTTGAGCGCCTGAAAACTCCCGATCGGCCGGCCGAACTGGACGCGCTGCTTGGTGTACTCGACGGTCAGGTCCAGACAGCGGGAAGCCGCACCGATCTGTTCGGCGGCCAGCAGGATCGCGGCGGTACCGGCGATGCCGGGATCGACGCCGATCAGCGTCCGGGTACCCGCCGTCAGCCGGGCCAGGCGGCGGGTGGGGTCCATCGTTGCGGTCGGTTCGACGGTCACCTCGGTCCAGCGGGCGACGCGTCCGTCCTGCACCGCGAGAACGACGTCGGCCACCTCACCGTTGAGCACGTAGTCCGGGTCGAACACCACAGTGCCTACCGCGGCACCCGATGCCAGTTCCTCCAACGTCGCCGCGTCGGGTGAATCAGCGGCCAGCAGCGCCACTTCGGCCAGGGTGGTACCCAGCAGGGGGGTGGGCACCAGCGCACGGCCCAGTTCCTCCAGCACCACCGCAGCGTCGGCTAATTCGCCACCGGCACCGCCGAATTCCTCCGGCACCACCAGCGCCGCCGCGCCGACCTGTTCGCACAGTATCGACCAGAGGCTTTCGTCGTAGCCGCGCTCGGATTCCATCGCCCGCCGCACCGCCGCGGAGGTGGCGTGCTTGTCGACCAAGGCGGCGACGGTCTGCCGGAGGAGTTGACGTTCTTGGCTCATCAGGCCTCCATCCGGGTGCACAACGCGTCGAGCACTCGTCGACGATGGCTGGCCGGATCACCCCACGCCGACCGCAATGCCTGAACGCGCAGCAGTAGCTGGGATAGGTCGTGTTCGGCGGTGTAGCCGATCGCGCCGTGGGTTTGCAGGGAGGCGCGCGCCGACAGCAGTGCGGCATCGCCGGCGGCGGCCTTTGCGGCGCTGGCGTCGCGGGCGCAGTCCACTGAGCGTTCAGCCAGCGACAGAGCTGCTCCGAATACCAAGGGGCGCGCCAGTTCCAGGGCGATGTGGACGTCGGCGAGTTTGTGTTTGATCGCCTGGTAGCTGCCGATGGGCCGGCCGAACTGGGTGCGCTGTTTGGCGTACTCCACCGACATGTCCAGCATCGCCTGTCCGGCACCGAGCAGTTGCGCGGCGGCGGCCAGGGCGCCGAAGTTGTAGGCACGGTCGGTGTCGGCCGGCCTGCCACCGCCCGCCGTCGAGACCTCGAAAAGCCGACGACTGGGGTCAACCGACTGGTGGTGCAGTGACGGCGTCGCATCCGCGACCGTGCCGTCCCCGGCCAGCAGTGTCAGCCCGGCGAAGTCGGCATCAACAGCCAGTGGAACAGTCGGCGGCATCGCCACCGTAGCGATCAGGTCACCGGCGGCGAGTGCGGCGGAACGGTCATCGCCGGCCAGTAGAACCGTTGCGACAGAAAGGGATTCGACCACTGGGCCGGGTACGCACCAACGGCCCAGGCGTTCGACTGCGACGGTCAGGTCCACCGGATGGGCACCGATCCCGCCGTGCTCTTCCGAGACCGCCAGCGCCGTCACCCCCAGATCGGCCAGTCGCATCCAGATCCCCCGGGCCGCCCCGGTGTCGCCGTTGTTCCACGCCCGAACAGCACCCGGCACATCAGCGCCCGACAGGGCGGCGTCGATACTGGCGGCGAAGTCTTTCTGCTCGGTGTCGAGGGAGAATTTCATCAGGCCCTGACCCCTTCCCGGGGTAGGCCCAGAAGCCGCTCGGCGATGATGTTGCGCTGAACTTCATTGGTGCCGGCGTAAATCGGGCCGCCGAGGGCGAACAGCAGGCCATCGGTCCACGAACCGGCCAACTCACCGCCCGGCCCGCGTAGATCCAGCGCGGTCTGATGGATCGCAACGTCAAGGTCCGACCAGAAAACCTTCGTGACCGACGACTCCGCGCCGAGTTCACCGCCCTCCGTCAATCGGGTCACCGTGGCGAAGGTGTGCAGCCGGTAGGCCTGCGCCTTGATCCAGGCATCGGCCACCTGATCGGCCGTCGCCGGGTCGCCGCCGTGCTCGCGCCAGTCCCGGACCAACCGTTGAGCGGGTGCCATGAACCGTGCCGGGCTGCGCAACGACATGCCACGCTCGTTGCTCGCCGTGCTCATCGCGGCCCGCCACCCGTCGTGCACGCCGCCGATCACGTCGAAGTCCGGCGCGAACACGTTGTCTAAGAAGATCTCCCCGAAACCGGTCTCCCCGCCGAGTTGTTCGATCGGCCGGACAGTCACCCCGTCGGCCATGAGGTCGAACATCAGGTAGGTCAGGCCGCGGTGGCGCCCGGCGCCGGGGTCGGACCGGAACAGTCCGAACGCCCGCTCTCCGAACGGCGCCCGACTGCTCCAGATCTTCTGCCCGTTGAGGATCCAGCCGCCGTCAGCGCGGGTCGCGGTGGAGCGCAGCGACGCCAGGTCGCTGCCGGACTCCGGCTCCGACCAGGCTTGGGCCCAAATCTCCTCGCCGCTGGCCATTTTCGGCAGAATCCGATCCCGCTGCTCCTCGGTACCATGGGCGAACAGGGTCGGCGCCAGCATCGAGGTGCCGTTTGCGCTGGCCCGGCCGGGCGCACCAGCCCGAAAATACTCTTCCTCGAACACCACCCACTGCAGCAGGGTGGCGTCGCGTCCGCCGTAGCGCTGTGGCCAGGTGACCACCGACCAGCCGGCGTCGAACAGCACCCGATCCCAGCGGCGGTGTTGCTCGAAGCCCTCAGCGGTGTCATAGGACTTGGTCGGGAAGTCGTCTGTGTGGGCGGCCAGGAACGACCGCACCTCGTCGCGGAAATCGCAGGTGGCTTCGTCGTAGTCGAGGTTCATCGAGTCGGATCGCCCTCCTTCTCGCCCATTTCCCGGAGGACGGTCTTGAGGACCTTGCCGCCGGCGTTGCGCGGTAGTACGTCGACGAAAACCACCGATCGCGGTGCCTTGAAGTTGGCCACATGTCTTCTGCTGTAGTCGATGACCGTCTGCTCATCGATGTCCGAGTCCGGGCGGCGGACGACGAATGCGCGGCCCACCTCGCCGAGTCGCTGCTCGGCCACGCCGATCACCGCCACCTCGCTGACGCCGTCGAGTCGGGCGAGTACCTGCTCCACTTCGGCCGGGTAGACGTTGAAGCCACCGCAGATGTACATGTCCTTGAGCCGGTCGGTGATCCGCAGGTTGCCGGCCGCGTCGACGGTTCCGATATCCCCGGTGTGCAACCAGCCATCGGGGTCGATGGCGGCGGCGGTGGCGCCGGGGTCATCGAGATAGCCCAGCATGACGTTGGGGCCGCGCAGCAATACCTCACCTTCGGCGTCGGGGTTATCCGGTGGCGCGCCGATGCGCAATTCGAAGCCGGCGATCGGACGTCCGCAGGTGGTGGCCACCGTGACGGGGTCGTCATCGGCGCGGCACATGGTGCCGAATCCGGTTGCCTCGGTGAGTCCGTAGGCGGTCAGGACGATGTCGATGTCCAGTTCGCTCTGCATCCGCTCGATCAGCACGACCGGCACGGTTGCTGCACCGGTGACGGCGAAACGCAGCGAACTCAAGTCGTAGTGGGCGCGAGCCGGATGGTCCAGCAAGGTCTGATAGATCGTCGGTGGGCCGGGCAGTACGGTGATGCGCTGATCCTGCACGGTGCTCATCGCCTGTTCCGCGTCGAAGGTGAGTTGCGGGAGCAGCGTGGCACCGGTCTGCAGGCAGGCCAGGATCCCGGCTTTGTAGCCGAAGTTGTGGAAGAACGGATTGATACAGAGGTAGCGGTCGGCGCTGGTGACCTCGCCGCAGGCCGCCCAGGCGGCCGGAGCCGACAGGGACTGCCGATGGGCACACAACACGCCCTTGCTGCGGCCGGTGGTGCCGGAGGTGAACAGGATGTCGGAGACGTCGTCGGGTTGGACAGCGGCGGCGCGCGCGTCGACCTCGGACAGCGGGACCTGCGGACCTGCGAGGAACTCATCCCAGGTGCCGTCGTTGTGGTCCAGCGGAATTCGGACGATATGACGCAGATCGGGCATCGCCGCCCGGTCGAGGTCGGACACCCGGTCCGCACCGAGGAAGTGGCCCATCCCGATCAGCAGCGGCGCATGGGTGCGCCGAAGGATGTCGGTGGCTTCCTCGGCGGTGTAGCGGGTGTTCAACGGCACCAGTACGGCGCCGGCGTAGTGCGTGGCCAGGCAACCGACCACCCAGTGCCAGGTATTCGGCGCCCAGATCGCCACCCGGTCGCCGGGCTTCACCCCGAGGCCGGCGATGGCGGCGGCGGTGTGCCGGACTTCTTCATGCAGTTCGGCGAAGCTGAAACTGCGCTCGCCGGTGATGAGCGCTTCGTGGTCGGCGAAGTTGTAGGCCATTTGTTCCAGCACCGCGGGTGTGGTCAGAGGGTGCCCGCTCATCGCTGCTCCTACCTGGCACCAGGCCAACAAAGCAAGTGCTTGGTAGGTTAGCCTACAAGGGTGATCACGGTCGACGACTTCCGGGCTGAGGTCCGGCAGTGGCTCGCCGACAACCTGGTCGGCGAGTACGCGGCTCTCAAGGGGCTGGGTGGACCCGGCCGAGAGCATGAAGCCTTCTCCGAGCGGCTGGCCTGGAACCGTCACCTGGCCAAGGCCGGTCTGACGTGTTTGGGCTGGCCGGTTGAACACGGCGGGCGCGGACTGTCGGTGGCGCACCGGGTGGCCTTCTACGAGGAATACGCCCGGGCCGATGCCCCGGACAAGGTCAATCACCTCGGCGAGGAACTCGTCGGCCCGACACTCATCGCCTACGGAACAATTGAACAGCAGCGTCGTTTTCTGCCGGCGATCCGCGACGTCACCGAACTGTGGTGCCAGGGTTACTCCGAGCCTGGCGCGGGCAGTGACTTGGCGAATGTGTCGACAACCGCGGTCATCGACGGTGATGAATGGGTGATCAACGGCCAGAAGGTGTGGACCTCGCTGGCGCACTGGGCGCAATGGTGCTTCGTGCTGGCCCGCTCCGAGAAGGGCTCAAAACGGCACGCCGGACTGTCTTATCTTCTTGTGCCGCTGAGCCAGCCGGGGGTGGAGATTCGTCCGATCATCCAGCTCACCGGTGACTCGGAATTCAACGAGGTTTTCTTCACCAATGCGCGCACCGACGCCGATCTGGTCGTCGGTGAGCCCGGCGACGGCTGGCGGGTGGCGATGGGAACCTTGATGTTCGAACGCGGTGTCTCCACCCTCGGCCAGCAGATCCGTTATGCCCGTGAGCTTTCCGCTCTGGTGGAGGTCGCCAAGAATTGCGGTGCGATCGATGATCTGATGATTCGCGAGCGGCTCACCCGGGCGTGGGCCGGACTGCAGGCCATGCGGTCCTTCGCCCTGGCGACCATGGACGACGACGATGACGGTCAGGCCGCCGGAAAAGACTCAGTGTCCAAACTGCTGTGGGCCAACTGGCATCGGGATCTCGGCGAACTCGCCATGGAGATCAGGGGCAAGGTTGGACTTGTTTTGGAGGACAACGAGTTCGACGAATGGCAGCGGTTGTACCTGTTCTCCAGAGCGGACACCATTTACGGGGGCTCCAACGAGGTTCAGCGAAACATCATCGCCGAACGGGTACTCGGACTGCCACGCGAGGCGAGGGGCTGATGGCGTCGCTGTCCTCCCCGCCGCAGGAGACCGGGGGGCACGGACTGCTCGACGGCAAAGTCGTCGTCGTCACCGCCGCAGCGGGCACTGGAATCGGATCCGCGACCGCGCGCCGGGCGCTGCTCGAGGGTGCCGATGTGATGATTTCCGACCATCACGAGCGCCGACTCAACGAAACGCGGGACGCGCTCTCGGCGTTGGGGTCTGGCCGGGTGGAGAGTGTGGTCTGCGATGTGACGTCCACAACCCAGGTCGATGCGATGATCGCGTCCACCACTGCCCGGTTCGGCCGTCTGGACGTATTGGTCAACAACGCCGGACTCGGAGGCCAGACCCCGGTGATCGACATGACCGACGACGAGTGGGACCGTGTCCTCAACGTCACCCTCACCTCGGTGATGCGCGCTACCCGGGCTGCGCTGGCGTACTTCCGGGACGCCGGCCACGGCGGTGCCATCGTCAACAACGCCAGCGTGCTGGGCTGGCGGGCTCAGCACTCGCAGTCCCACTACGCCGCTGCCAAGGCTGGGGTGATGGCGCTGACCCGTTGCAGCGCAATCGAAGCCGTCGAGTACGGAGTGCGGATCAACGCGGTCTCGCCCAGTATTGCCAGGCACCGTTTCCTGGAGAAGACCAGTTCCACGGAACTCCTCGACCGACTCTCCGGGCAGGAGGCGTTCGGCCGGGCCGCGGAACCCTGGGAGGTGGCCGCCACTGTCGCGTTCCTGGCCAGCGACTACGCGAGTTACTTGACCGGAGAGGTCATCTCGGTGTCGAGCCAGCATCCATGAGCACCCCGGCCACCCGCCGCGAGGAGTTGCTCGAACTCGCCGCAACCATGTTCGCCGAACGTGGGCTGCGCGCGACCACCGTCAGAGATATCGCCGACGCGGCCGGCATCCTCTCGGGCAGTCTCTATCACCACTTCTCCTCCAAGGAGGAGATGGTCGATGAGGTACTGCGCGGTTTTCTGGACTGGCTGTTCGACCGCTACCAGCAGATCATCGACACCGAGCCCAACCCGCTGGCCCGGTTCAAAGGCCTTTTCATGGCGTCCTTCGACGCCATCGAGAACCATCACGCCGAGGTGGTGATCTACCAGGACGAGGCCAAGCGATTGTCCGGCCAACCCCGCTTCGACTACGTCGGTGAACTCAACCGGCGGCAACGCAAGATGTGGGTCGAGGTCCTCACCGAGGGTATCGCCCAGGGCTACTTCCACCCCGACATCGACGTCGATCTGGTGTACCGGCTGATCCGCGACACCACGTGGGTGTCGGTGCGCTGGTATCAACCCGGCGGGCCGTTGACGGCCGCACAGGTCGGCCAGCAGTACCTGTCGATCGTTCTCGGCGGCATCACCGCCCACCCCAAGGAGGCGTCATGACCCAGGCCTACGTCATCGACGCGGTCCGCACCGCGGTCGGAAAGCGCGGTGGTTCGCTGGCCGGCGTCCACCCGATCGACCTCGGTGTGTACGCCTTCCAGGGGATCTTCGACCGCAACGACGTCGACCCCGCCGCCGTCGACGATGCGATCGTGGGCTGCGTGGACGCCGTGGGCGGTCAGGCGGGCAATATCGGTCGGCTCAGCTGGCTGGCCGCCGGCTATCCCGAAGAGGTCCCCGGGGTTACCGTCGACCGTCAATGCGGGTCCAGTCAGCAGGCGATTTCCTTTGGAGCACAGGCGATCATGGCCGGCACCGCAGACCTGATCCTGGCCGGCGGCATGCAGAACATGAGCCAGATCCCGATCTCCTCGGCGATGATCGTCGGCAGAGAGTTCGGCTTCACCACCCCCACCGCCGAGTCGAAGGGTTGGCTGGCGCGCTACGGAGATCAGGAGATCTCCCAGTTCCGCGGAGCGGAGATGATCGCCGAGAAGTGGGACATCTCCCGCGAAGACATGGAGCGCTGGGCGCTGTCCAGCCACCAGCGGGCCTTCGCGGCGATCAGCGGCGGCCACTTCGACAACGAAATCATCCCGGTGGACGGCTTCGCGATCGACGAAACCCCCAGGCAGACGACATTGGAGAAGATGGCCGCTCTGCAGACGCTCACTGAGGGGGGCCGCATGACCGCCGCAGTGGCCAGCCAGATCTCCGACGGGGCCAGCGCTGTCCTGTTGGCTTCCGAACAGGCGGTGAAGGATCACAACCTGACCCCGCGAGCGCGGATTCACCACATCAGTTGCCGCGGTGCCGACCCGGTGTTCATGCTGACCGGGCCGATCCCGGCCACCCGCTACGCCTTGGACAAGACCGGACTGTCCATCGACGAGATCGACACCGTCGAGATCAACGAAGCCTTCGCCCCGGTGGTGCAGGCCTGGATCAAGGAGACCGGTGCCGACCCGGCCAGGGTCAATCCCAACGGCGGCGCCATCGCGCTCGGTCACCCACTGGGGGCCACCGGTGCCAAATTGTTCGCCACCATGCTCAACGAACTGGAACGCATCGGCGGTCGCTATGGCCTGCAGACGATGTGCGAGGGCGGTGGCACCGCCAACGTGACGATCATCGAACGGCTGTAGATCGACACGAAGGGGAACTGTTGTTCCCCAGGGAGATTCGGCCCAGGGAACTCAGGCCGCCGCGACCAGCGCCACGCCCCCTAGTGCCACGATCCAACTCGCGAAGCTACCGATGAGGAAGTACTCGGTGATGTCGTCGATGCCGATCCCACCTTCATCGCGAACTTTTCGGGCATTGATCTCCGGGAAGCGGATGATGCCCTTGGCGGCGACAACGGCTGTTGCCGCCGCGAGCTGGCCCGCAAGGCTGAGCC
>NZ_JBILVF010000224.1:0-3764 GCF_044370595.1 Mycobacterium sp. | reverse complement strand
GTACCCGCTGCAGAGGCTGTCACCGGCGGCGAGGTACCCGCTGCAGAGGCTGTCACCGGCGGCGAGGTACCCGCTGCAGAGGCTGTCACCGGCGGCGAGGTACCCGCTGCAGAGGCTGTCACCGGCGGCGAGGTACCCGCTGCAGAGGCTGTCACCGGCGACAGCGGCCGGGCCGTGGCCAAGCCAAGCCGGGCGCGATCAGAAGAGGCCCGCTCAGTAGGGGCCCGGCCCACCGGCGCCCGGGCGACGAGGTAGCGGGTCACCTTCGGCTACGCGCCGGCGTCGCCGACGATGCCCACCGAGCACCGCGCCCGCCAGGCCGACGGCCTGGACCTGGCGGGCCCGGTGCCGCGACACCGGCACCCGCCACACGCACGCCCAGGTGTGATCTCTGCGGCGAAGTCAGACGCATAACAGGAGCCGTTCTAGGACCGGTACCGATCCCGTTGCTCGATGATCCACCGGCGTTTGCCCGATATCAGGTAGTTCGGCGATCCGAAGCTGAGGCTGTAGCTGGTGTAGGGCAATCCGGCCGTGCGCATCAGCATCTCGGCACGTTGCGAAACACTGCCCTTCAGACCGAAGTAGCTCATCAACTCGTCCACCTGCAGGCTGCCGTTGCAGAACAGGTCGTTGGCCTTGCCGACGAGCCACACCACCGCCGCCGCGGCGGTCTCCCGGCTTGCCCTTGCGGCGAAACGCCTCCGCCGGCGCCGCCAGGCGGGCCAGCAGGCGACGGCAGGCGGTCCGGTATTCGGTGTCGAGCAGATCATCGCAGCAGCGGTCGATCAAGATGAGGACTTCGCGAACCCGTTCGGCGACGTCGGGGTCGATGCGGTCCCAGCAGAACGGCTCGTCGGGCAGCGGGCGGTCGTCGAGTCCGTCAAGCGCGACCCGGCCGCCCACTTCGTTGTCGAGACACTCGAGCATGATGTCGGCGACGCTGCGATCCGATTCGTCGTCGTCCAACCCCAGTGCGGCCAGTACAGCGTCGACGCCCTGCGGTCGGGGAGTACGCACGAGGCTGCGGTATTGCGGTTCATAGTGGTCGACGGCGGCCAGGGTGTCGGCCGTGAGATCGGCTCGGACTGCGGCTTCGCCGTGCACAAAGGTGATGAACGCACGCAGAATCTCAGGCACCAGATCCAGGTAGTCCGCCGCTGCCAGCACCTTCCGAGGAAGCCAATCCATCAGCAGGAGTTCGACTTTCACCGGACTCCAGCGCATCGGGTCGCCCGTGCTGTAGTCGGTCGCGAACCATAGCAACGATTCCAGCATCGCGCGGCGATCGGAGTCGTCGAGCTGAGAGCCGGCGTCCGACCGGAAGAACCGGTCAGCCAGATCATCGAGGGAATCCGACTCCCATTGCAGCCCAGGCCACCCGGACCCTCCACGGGGAAGGCGTCGGATCAACCACTCGACCAGTGCGCGGCAGGCCGGCCACGTGTCGGTCTCGAAGGGCGGATAGGTCATCGCGGCCCGGTCGATCGCGGCCTCGATCCGCGCCCTGGCGTCGGCGAGGTCGAGGTCGGTGAATGTGGTGTCGGGGTCCTCGTTGACCTCACGGTATTTCGCCACGACCGTGTCGAACGATTCGGAGATCGTGAACGCGTCCTTGACCAGGGTTCCCAGGTTGTGGTCGACGTACACCGTGATGGTGCCGCTTCGACCGCCGGGCAGATCCACTCCGAGGATGATGTTGTCGCCGTCGCCCAGAATGTGACCCATCAGCAGCGCCCGGCTGATCCGGGTGGCGCCGAGGTCGGCCAGCCATGCCGGCTGTAGCCGCGGTCGCGCCGCCAATTCCCGTCGGATTCGCGCGCACAGCACATCGTCGTCGCTGATCATCTCGGCGAGCGCTGCCAGCAGCGCCGAGGTTTCGGGGCATGGCACGTCGAGGAACGTGGGGAGCAACTCCTCGCGTCGGATCGATGTCTGCTCCTGCGGCCCGGCGAACGGGTCGACGCGGCGCGGATCGGTCATGTACATCAGCATGCTGACGTAGGTGAGCAGGTTCAGCGGGTCGGGATCAGCCATTGCGCTGCTCACGTGATCGAGCAGCGAAGACTCCCCCGATGGCGGCCCGGATCGCCGATGCGGGCGGCGCGCCTTGGAACTGGTGGGCTTGCGGCTTCGACGGCCGCGACTTTCGGGCATGCCGGAAGACTACGACGGGCACTCCGAACTCACTTGACCAGTTTGATCTCGCAACGCAGGCCTGCCGCGCGGGACAGCCGAGCGTCGGCCGTCAACAGCGGGATCGCGAGAGCTTCAGCCAAGGCGACATACGCCGCGTCGTACACAGTGACGGTATTCCTCAGTTCCCAACAACGCTGCAGCACCAGCCGATGCGACATACGGCGCAGGGGCAGTGCCGCCAAGTCCGAAACCGCCAGTGCGGCATGCCGGGCCGTCATCTCTCCGGCTGCCACCTGCCGGCGCCACACCGACAGCACTTCGAGATCGACCAACTCGGGAGCAGCGAGCACCTCATCGGCGACAGCGCCCCGGGCGCTGCTGCCGTCGGCGCCGTCGTCCCCGAGTGCGACCGCCAGCACACTTGCGTCAACGACGATCACGGTCGCTCCGGACGGCTCTGGCCGCCGTCGACAGCGGCACCGAGCCTCCGGTACGTTTTGCGGCCCGTTCGAGCACTTCCTCCAGGGTCGGGGTGGCGGCCTCCTCGATCAGCCGACTGCGCAGGTACTCCTGAAGCGACTGGTGCGCGCGCGCCGCGCGTTGCCGCAGGACCGCGTGGGTCTCCTCCGGAACATCCTTGATCTGCACACTCGTCATGGCGCCATTTTGGCGCTGGTGGCGCCAGAGTGCAAGTGCAGCTGCACCGGCGCAGTCACAGAAGAGGTGATCGGCGGGTCGGCTTCACCCGCCGGCCGGCGGGTGGGCGCTGGCCGCTCAGTGCCCTAGGCAACTGACGGCCGCCACGGTCGGCTGGGTGATGGAGTCGTAGGTAGCCACCTGGGCTGCCCGCGTCAGCGGGTTGAGCATGTTGGGGGACGTTCCCGGGACGGGCGCCGTCACACAGGTCGCGGTGCCCATGGCCGCCTGGGCTTGGGCGGGCGCCCCCAGGGCGAGGCCACCGGCCAGGATTCCGGCGGCGATGGCCGGTCCGGTCAGTGCGGTGGCGATGCGGCGGGTGATGTTGGCGTTCATGTCAGTTCCTTTTGTTCGAAGTTTTCGTCCCGGCTTGCTTTGTCTGTGCCGGTGACGTCCACTCTGCGGCGCGCTGGCCGCCACGACTGTCGACCGTTCGGGCGTTATCGGAGATGACAACCGCGTCCACCGATTGGGGGAAACCAGAGCCCGCGGGTGACGCCGCCAAGCCCTTCTACAGCCAAGCCCCTCTACACAAGCAGGCGCTGATGACCCGCGAGTTCGGCCTCAACCGCAACTGATCGACAGCATGCTCCCCGTCGGCACCCGCATTTACGATCGCCGGCCGTCCAGCAGCAGATCACAAGCGCCGATAGCCAACTGGCGTAACCAGATCCGCGCAGGTCCGCAGCCGAGGAGCTCGGATTGCGCAGTTGGAGGTTTCGTCGACTTCAGGAGATGAAGCCCGATCTTGAAAGGGAACCAAACATGAGGATCGTGAAAGTACGGATCGCCGCGGCGGCTGGCTTCTTGGCGGTGATGGTGGCACTGGCGGCAGCACCGGTGAACGCTGGACGCTGAAAACCACCCCGGTTTGCGGTAGGCAAGATGACCGGTGGGAAACCACCATCACTTTTGCCCGCCTCGCAGCG
>NZ_JBILVF010000268.1:0-2842 GCF_044370595.1 Mycobacterium sp. | reverse complement strand
ATCACCACCGGACCCGCCGTCACCGCCATCCGGGGTGTTGGAATCCCCATCCAGGCCCGCCGTACCGGCACCACCAGCCCCGGCCGTCCCGGCGTCCCCGCCGTCACCACCATCACCGTTGGTGCCCGACGCGCCGCCGTCACCGCCGTCACCACCGGCACCACCAGCCCCGGCGTCACCACCCTTGCCGCCGTCAAAGCCGTCCGCACCCACACCGACCGCCACCGACCCGTCCCCACCGGAACCGCCGTTAGCACCGGCACCACCCTCACCACCAGCACCGCCACTGCCAAAGACACCCAACGCCGACCCGCCCTTACCGCCGGCGCCACCGGTACCGGCGTCACCACCAGCACCACCATCAGAGGGCACCCCGACGGAGTAGCCGCTGGTCATCACCCGATCCGTCCCGTCGAAAGCGACCGTGGCGAACACCTCGCTCCCGGCCGGCCCACCCCAGGCCACCGACGTCCAGGTGTTGTCCGCCGCGGAGTCCTCCGCGGTCCAGGTCACCCCATCCGGGGACGTCATCACCCGATCCCCGGCACCGCTGCCCGCGACAGCCACGAACCGCTCCTGCCCCGCCGGCCCACCCCAGACCACCGAGAACCAGACGTTGTCCGCCGCCGAAGCTCGAGCGGTCCAGTCGACCCCGTCGGTCGAGGTCATCACCCGATTCCCCGACCCATCGAGGGAGACAGCGACGAACTTCTCCGCCCCGACCGGCCCACCCCAGGTCACCGAAAGCCACTCGTTGTCGGCCGCGGCGGACTGAGAGGCCCAGGTGACCCCGTCGGTGGAGGTCATCACCCGATCGGAGCCGGTCCTGGCCACGGCGACGAACTTCTCGTCCCCGGCCGGCCCACCCCAGGCCACCGACCACCAGTCGTTGTCCGCCGCGGAGGTCTGGGAGGTCCAGGTGATCCCGTCAGGGGAGGTCATCACCCGATTCCCCACACCCCCCTGCGAGACGGCGACGAACTTCTCCTGCCCGGCCGGCCCACCCCAGACCACCGACCGCCAGCTGTTGCGGGCCCCGGAGGTCCGGGCGGTCCAGCTGATCCCGTCGGTGGAGGTCATCACCCGATCCCCGCCACCGTCACCGGAGACGGCAACGAACAGCTCCTCCCCGGCCGGCCCACCCCAGACCACTGAATTCCACAGGTTGTCGGCCGCGGAGGTCTGGGCGGTCCAGGTAACCCCGTCGGTGGAGGTCATCACCCGATCCCCGGTACCACTGTTGGCGACGGCAACGAACACCTCGCTGCCGGCGGGGCCACCCCAGGTCACCCCGCGCCAGTCATTGGCGGCCGCGGCGGTTTGGGCGGTCCAGTCCACCCCCGCCGGGATAGCCCCGGCGCCACCGTCGGCGCCGTCCCCGGCGGCACCGGCGGCCCCGCCGTCACCGCCGGCCCCGCCGATGGTCGGGTTGGCCGCACTGAGCCCGGCCCCGGCCGCGCCGCCGTCACCACCAGCACCACCATCACCGCCGTTACCGCCCGCACCGCCGTCGTTATCGGCGGCGGCGTCATAGCCGGCCCCACCGGCCCCGCCGTCACCACCGGAACCACCGTCAGTGGCCACACCGTCGGTGCCGTCGGTCCCCGGGGTGGCCCCGGTCCCGCCGTCCCCGCCGGCCCCGGCGTTACCGCCGTTACCGCCGGCCCCGCCGTCCTGACCATCGGTGCCGTCCCGGTCAGCAAGCGCACCGTCACCGACACCATTCATGCCGTCCGCACCGTCAGCACCGTTACCGGCCGTCCCGGCGTCCCCGCCGTCACCGCCGTCCCCGCCGGACAGGCTGGCGAGGTTCGTCCCGACCGTGCCCGCATCGCCGCCCTTGCCGCCGGCCCCACCGTTGCCGGCGTTACCGCCGCGGCTGCCGTCGGTCAGAGACGCATTGTCGACCCCGTCACCGCCGTCACCGCCGTCACCACCGAACCCGCCCGAGGACGCCGTACCCAGCGTGCCCGGGTCACCGGCCGCCCCGCCCCCGGACCCGGCCCCAGCGGCACCGGCCGCACCGCCGTCACCACCAGCGCCACCGGCCCCACCGTCCTGACCATCAGTGCCGTCGATCACCAGTGGAAGTGGCGTAAACCGATAGCCGGTTGCCGACACAACCGGAGACAGAGCACGGTTCAAACCCGGGGCGGCCACCCCTTCCGTGCCGTCACTGTTTTCGATCCCGACAGTCACCAACCGCGTCGTCCCACCGAAGCTGAGCGTGTCGATCAGGATCACGATCTCGTTGCTGCCCTCAAAGAGCAGGATTCCGGAGGTGACGCCCTGGAACGGCGCCCCAGAGTAGCCGGCTGCCCGCACCTGGTCAAAGGTGACCGCCAACACCCGTTCGCCCGGAGTTCCAATCGTCTGGTAACCAATAGGAATCGACGCTAGGGGGTTAGTCGTCGGATTCAGGTCTGACCACCCTGCCGCGATCAGATTGTTGGGCAACCCCGCGGTGGGAAGTTCCCCTCCGCTGCAGCATCCCGCACCACCCCCCGAACTGAAAGTTATGAACCCGTTCGAGCTGATGTAAAACTCGGTGTAGGTGTTGCCGAAGAAATCAAAACTGAACCCGATCGGCAGCGCCGCACTGACCGTGTCGTCACCCAAATTCACCGCGTTGCTCACCGCCACCGGCTGGGTGTACGGAGTCAGCGACACTTGGTAGGGGCCGGGTTGCTCACCATCAGCGCCGTCGGCGCCGTTGCCGGCGGTCCCGGCCGCGCCGCCGTCACCGCCGTCACCGCCGGTCTGCGCGGTGCGCCCGACACCGGCGTTACCGCCGGCCCCACCGGCGCCGCCGTCCCCGGCGTTACCGCCGCGGCTGCCGTCA
>NZ_JBILVF010000090.1:0-13166 GCF_044370595.1 Mycobacterium sp. | reverse complement strand
CGCACCACGGCTGTGTCCTAGCCACCCGCGACGCCCGAGCCACCGGCACCTACCAGGCGGTTGGCGCGAAGATCGAAGTGGTGAACTGAATGACTTGCCCTCCGGCCGCTTGCTTGTTTCGCGTATAACGTCCCGGTGGGCGCCGTCGTAAATGAAATGTCATGCCGGTGTCATTTGCGACATTTGGTGAGACGACATCGCAGCCGCTGACTAGTCTAGGCGGGCCGTTATTTGCGCCGATCATCTGAGTCAAAACAGTGCAGCACGCGTCGTTGCGCCGTCTGTCGCGAGCTCGCACCTGCAGGTTCCTTCCCTTTCGATGGCGGATGACCTGCGCGGACAGCCCGGTCGCATCAGCCAGTTCCCGCAACAGACCCATCCCGGCGTGCGACACCACCCCGCGACCGTCCGCCGATACTTTCACCCGCCGCGCCGTAGCGATAGTCTTCACTTGCGAGGTGCCTTCCAGCCCGGATATTGAACCGTAGAGAAGTCCAATTATCCGTTGCAGGACAGGCACTTTCGCGTATCAACACCCCGATACACCGACATCCCGCGAAAAATCCGGGTTAGGGATTAGCGAACAGGCCACGCTGCTCAGTCTGCTACATCTGTCCAAAGGCCGGTGCCCGCCGCCGCTGTCGGGGACTGATTGCCCTGCTATTCGGGGCTGCGCGAACGTCCACGGTCAGCACCGGACCAGGATGTAGAGCAGCGCGATGAAGGAGAGCATCGTCGCGCCGCCGATTTTCCAGGCCGGCCATTTGGTCGGCGGATTGGGGGAAACCGGAGCCGGCATGCTCATGAGCCAAGGCCACCGGCCCCCAGTTTCAGCAGCCTCAGCGGCAGTATTCCCCCGGAATCCCCGACCTCGCGTGGCTTCAGAGCAGCGAAATTCCGAGGATGCCGATTTGCGGCGACGGCGTGCACGACCCGACGTCCTGACGACACTGGTTGGAGTTGTAGGGCAGGGTCAGTGACTTCAATGTCATGCCGTCCGGAATCGCATACGTGTACCCGTACACGTTGGCGGTGTTGCCGGTTTCGTTGCCCAACTGGTTGATCTGGGTCCCGGCGTTGATGAGGACCTCGCCCGGGACGGACCCCGGCGTCGGGGTGGAAGCCCAGTCGCTGAAGGTCTGCGTCCAGGTCGCCGTACTGCCGTCGGTGAAGGTGAGAACGATGTCCCCGGTGTGCGTCCCGTTACTAGCGCCGATCATGAACAGATTCGTGAAGGACGCCCCGGACGCGGGGGCGGGCAGGTCGATCGTCTGGCCGGTGCCGGGCCGGTAGCCGTACTCGTTCCTCGAGGGCGAATAGTATTCGCCCAGCGCCTGGACCACGTTCTTCGGGCCGTTGGAGCCCCCGACCTCTCCGCTGCTGGTCGGGATCGCGCCCACCTGGAACGCCGCCCCGGCCCAGGTCATGTAGACCGTGGAGTCCACCGAGCCGGACCCCTTGGCCCAGCTGAGGTTGAGATTGTCGGAGTTGTAGTACTGGCCCGCATTGTCGAAGCCCTGCGAGTTCGCCACCTGCCACGGCGCGGTGGTGATCGCAAAGGCATTCGTGTAGCTGCTGAGGTCCACCATGGTGGGCTTGGTCGCCGAAATGGAGAGCACGCCGACGTTCTGATCGGCCGGCAGCGTGATGGACACCGGCGTCGAGCCTTCGGGCACCCAGTAGGAGTAGCCGTAGACATAGGTCGTCGTGGCCTGCGTGGCCCCTGACGCCGTATCGCGGTAGGCCTGCGAGGCGATGATCCACTCACCCGGGTAGGACATCATCCCGACGCTCGGCACCGTGGAGTCGACCGGGTAGGAGCTGTAGGTGAAGCTGGCCGGTCCGATGGCCCCGCCGCTCGAGGTCGACGAGACGTACACCGGTGTCGCCCAGTCGCTGTAGGACTGCTTGATCGAGTCCGAGGTTCCGTCGGCGTAGTTCAGGACCAGAGTGTTGCCGCTCTGCCCGCCGTTGGTCCCCGCGGCGGCCAGGCTGATCACACAACCGCCGCCCGTGCAGGCGTTCACGATGCCCTTGGCGAGGTTGAGCTGCTGCGTTCCCGCCGCCGCCTGCTCGGCGGTCTGGGTGTAGGAGCCGTAGACCGTCTGCCCGTCACCACGCAGGATGTTGGGTTTGTTGGGGCCGCCGATCTCGAAGTCGACGCCGTTCCACGGCGCCGTGGTGATCAGGGTGGACAACGGTTCCTTGGTGTTGCCCGCCATCGGGGCGGTCGGGACCGCCTGGGGCGGACCGCTGATGGTGTAGACCCCGGGACCGCCGTTGGTCCCGCTGACGAACGCCGTGATCGTGGTGTTGTCGGCGACCAGGGGCTGCCCCGGCTGGGTCGTGGTCAGCGCGGTGGACGGCGAGACCCACTGCGGCGGGCCGCTGATCGTGTAGGTGCCCACCCCGCCGGAGCCGGTTCCCAACGCGGCGATCGTGGTTCCCGGGGCCACCCCCGGCCCCGATATGGCCTGGCCGATTCCCAGCGCCACCCCGACCGGGGCGGCGATGCCGGTGACCGTCAGGGTGGTGCCGGGCTGCGCCGCGGTCATCGTGGTCGACGCCGCGACCGACTGCGGGTTGCCGCTGACCGTGTAGGTCCCGACACCGCCGTTGGTGCCGCTGACGAAGGCGGTGATCGCCGTACCCGAGGTGACCCCGTTGCCGGCGATGAGCTGACCGACGGCGATCGGGGTGCCGCCGGTGACGTTGGTGACGGAGAGCGTGTTGCCCGCGTTGCCGACGGTGCCGTTGCTGATAACCCCGGTGAAACTGGCGGTCTGGGCGTTGTTGATGCTGCCGGTGAAACTGGCATTGGTCTGTGTGTAGAAGTTCGATCCCCCGATGGTCTGGCCGACGGTGATCGTGCCGCCGGTGACACTGGTGACCGTCAGGGTGTTACCCGGGCTGATCGAGGTGATCGGGGTGGACGGCGAGACGAACTGGGGCACGCTGACCGAATACGCGAGTTGCGTCGCGGTCATCGCGGTGGACCCGATCGATTGGCCGGCACCGCTGAGCGAATAGGTTCCGACGCCGCCGGCGCCCCCACTCCCGCTGAGCTGCCCGGTGATCGTGGTTCCAGCGGCGACACCCGGCCCGGAGACCACCTGGCCGGCCGCCAGCGGTGTTTTGCCGGTGACGCTGGAGACGGTCAGGGTCGTGCCGGGACTGCCGGCGGTTCCGTTGTTGATCGTCCCGGTGAAGCCGGACGTCGTGCTGAGGACACCGGTGACGGTGGTTCCCGGAGCGACACCCGTTCCCGTGACGGTCTGCCCGACGCTGATAGCGGAGCCGCCGGTTACCGGACTGGAGACCACCAGGGTCTGGCCGGCCTGGGCGGCTTGCATCACCACGCCCGTCACCGACTGGGGAACACTCACCGAATAGGTTCCGAGACCGCCGGGTTTACTGCCGGCGGCCTGGGTGAGCTGCCCGGTGACCGCCGTCCCGTCGGCCACCCCGGCACCGATGACGAATTGACCGACGGCGACCGGGGTGCTGCCGGCGGCGACGCTGGAGACCGTCAGGATGGAGCCCGCGTTGCCGACGGTGCCGCTGTCGATCGTTCCGATGAACGTGGCGACCTTTCCGTTGGTGATGCTGCCGGTGAACGTGGCGGGCGCCACGCCGTTGTTGATGGTCGCGGTGAAATCGGAGGACGCCGGGGTGGGCTGACCGGTCAGCAAATTCCACGAATACGAGTTGCCGTCGCCATCGAAGCCGCCGGTCGAGGAGATCGCCGTCCCGTCGGTGACGATGCCGACCCCGCTCCACGGGGCCACCGACGGCGTCCCGACCAGTGAGATTCCGAGAATGCCCACATTGGAGTTGGTGGGCAGGGTCAGTGACTGCACGGTCTTGCCCGGGGCGATCGCGTAGGAGTAGCCGTACACGTTGGCGGTCCGGTTGACCGTGTTGCCCAACTGGTTGATCTGGGTCCCGCCGTTCATCACCGCCTCGCCCGTCACCGTTCCCGGTTCAGGAGTCGACGCCCAGTCGCTGAAGGTCTGGGTCCACGTGGCGGTGGTGCCGTCGGTGAAGTCCACCGTGATGTTCTGGTTGGACTGGGTCCCGTTGGCACCGGCCCCGATCATCTGCAGATTGGTGTAGGTCCCACTGGGCATGTAGATCGTCTGGCCGTCGAACTGCGCCACGTTGCGCGGGCCCTTCTTGCCGCCGACCTCGCTGTTGCTCGTCGGGATCTGGCCCACCTGGAAGGCCGAGCCGGCCCAGGACATGGTGATCTCCTTGGGCGGCGGGTCGCCCTTGGCGATCACGTCCCCGCCCGGGGGAGTCATGTTGTCCAGGTCGTAGGCGTCGTAGTAGTTGCCATTGCCGTCGAAGCCCTGGCGGTTGGCCACCTGCCACGGCGGAGTGGTGATCCCGAAGGTGTTCAACGGGCTGTTGGAGACGTTCTGGCCCAGCGACACCGCGATCGCGGTGGACATCGCCAGACCGACGAGGATGACGTCGGGGTTATCCGCCAGCGTCACGCTCTCCAGGGTTTTGCCCTGCGCGATCGGATGCGAGTAGCCGTAGATGTAGTTCGTCGTGTAGTCCTTGAGCCCCGCGGCGGTGTCGCGGTAACTCTGGGTGGAGATGATGCCCTCGTTGGGGTTGTAATCCGGTGTGCACCAGTCGCTGAACGACTGGGTCCAGTCCTCACTGGTGCCGTCGGTGTAGTTCAACGTGATCGTCTGATCGGGCTTGCCGCCGTTGACCGCAGCCCCTGCCAGGTTGAGCAGGTTGATCGCCTGGTCGAGCCCCTTGTCGCTGGTGTCGATCTGGGCCGATTTCTGGGCCGCTGACAGCATGATCGTCTGTCCCTGCGACCGGGCGACGTTCGGCTGGTTGGTCTGCTGGCCCCCGGCTCCGTTGACCGCGAGACTCGCCACCGAACCCAGGGCAAAATTCACCCCGTTCCAGGCCAGCGTGGCCGAGCTCGATCCGGGAATCAAATCCCAGGAATAGGCGTGGCCGTTGCGGTCAAGGCCGCCGTTGGTGAACGGCGTTCCGTCGCTGACCATTCCGACGCCGAGGCCCTTGGTCGAGAGCACCGTCGTCCCGTCCGACGCCAGCCACAGCTGGCCACCGGCGGATTGGCCGTCGGCGTCGCTGCTGGTGCCGAAGAAGTTGGCGTCGGTGACCGTGAAGTACGTGGTGCCGCCGTTGGCCTGGAGACCGGTGAACGAGGCGGAGGTTCCGGCGGTCGTCACGGTTGTCGCGGTGTCGCCCGCGTAAGCCGTCGCGGTGTAGGACACCACCGGGGCGCGCTTGGGGGTGGCCGGCGGTTTCCAGGTCAACGTCGTCGACTCGCCCGTCGCGCTGCTGACCAGCGGGGCGGCCGCCAGCCCGGACGGCGTTCCCGGTGTGGTCGGCAGGAACAGCGGACCCCCGAACTGGCTGTTCTGCGCGAAGACTCCCTCCGGCGCGCCGGTCGGAAGGCCCGTCTTGGGGTTCACCGTCACCGGCGAGGCGAACGGCGCGACCTGACCGAACGTCTGAATGCGGGGAATGGGCCCCAGGGCCATCGGAGCACCCGGGGTGTCCAGCAGGCCGTCGGCGGGCGTCCACACCGGAGCGACGAAGGACGGCGAGCCCGCCGTCTTCCAGTCATAGGCGGTTCGAACCGGGGTGAAGCTCGAGGAGTTCGCGCACCCCGTCCCGCCCTTGATGTCCTCGCACACGATGACGTTCGCAAGAGCGACGTAGTAGGTCAGCCAGGCGCCCACCGCCGCGAATCCGTTCGTCAGGTTTGCCGGGTTCAGGTTGGCGAGGTACTGCGCTCGCTCCGCCCCCTCGGATCCACGGCCCGCCATCCAGATCGACCCGTCCGGGCCGAGCGTGAGGCTCTGCGGCCGGCCGGCGTCCTGCATCATGGTTTCGCTGACGCCGAGCCAGGATGTGGGGATGTCGAGGGTTTTGGTGACCTTCAGGAAATCCAGTCCGTTGGTTCGGTTTCCACCGTTGTCCGCCTGGTAGGCGTTGGGGTTGTAGGTGACTTCGACGATCTTCCCGCTGCCCTGCTTCCACAGCTTCGAGATCGAGCCGAACGTCACCGCGCCGCCGTCGGCGGCCAATTTGCAGTACTTGCTTCCGGCCCCGTCCGAGGCGGCCCGGCATCCGATGTAGGCGCCGCCGTATCCGAGCTCGCTCAGCAACGACGTCGTGCCCACCGCGACCAGCACAGCGTCCTGCCCCGGCACCGCGATCATCCCCATGGCCCCCCGGCCCACGTCCTGACGGTTACCGCAGGACGTGTCCGCACAGGAGGAGTCGATGCGAACGATGGTGGACTTCAACTTGAAATCCTCTGAATTGTTCACGCGGACAACGCCACCCGTGGCCGGTACGGCCGCATCACGGCCGTTCTCTTCGGAGTCGTTCACCCAGAGAGCGTAGGTGTCGGCGGACATCTCGATGCCGGCCGCTCCGAACGACGTGGTGGACCCCACACCGACCGACTGATCACCGGCCGGCGTGCTCACCTGGTAGGTCCCGACTCCGCCGTTGCCGGTGAGCACCTTGGTGATCGTCGTACCCGGGGCGACTCCGTCTCCGGTGATGAACTGGCCGACGGTCAGCGGGACGACACCGGCCACCTGGTTCGCATCATTGGCCACCACGGAACGGACTTTGGAGACCGTCAGGGTGGTGCCACTGATGCTCCCGGCGAAGGCGACGGGGGCGGCACTGGTGGGCGTGATGGCAAAACCTGCGGGGGGATGCATGAACTGGTACTTGAGGGGTTGGGTCGCCCACGAGCCGTCACCAGTCGGTGCGATCTGCTCGAGCGCGCCGTTCTTGAAATTCATTTGGCCGGCGCCCTTGCCCGTGTTGTTCAGGAACGTGTTGACGCCCACCCACACCGTGCCGTCCGGGGCGGCCGCGAACGTGCCCCACGTGGGCGCGCCGCTCAGATCGATGGTCTGGGCCGACATCTGGCTCATCGCCGTGGAAGAGATCACGGTGGGGACTCCGCTGATCAGGTAGGTGCCCACTCCGCCGCCCACGCCGCTGAGCTGCTTGATGATTCGGGTTCCGACGGCAAGACCCGCCGCCGATACGGTCTGGCCGACGACGATCGGATTGCTGCCGGCGCCCATTTGCGTGACCGTCAGGATCGAACCCGGGTATGCCCCTTCCATCTGGGTCGAGGCAGCCACAAGTTGGGAATTGCCGGGCCTCAGCTGGTAGGTGCCGGTCCCGCCCAAAATCGTCGGCGAACAACCCGACGGCGCCCCGGCGGACCCGCAGTTGGCGGTAGCCGCCATCGCCGTGGTCGCGATCGACTGCGGGGCACCGCTCAGCGTGTAGGTCCCGGGACCGCCTGTGCTGCCGGTGGTCTGGGCGCTGATGATGGTTCCGGGGGCGATTCCCGGCCCGCCGATCACCTGGCCCACCGCGAGCGGGGTGGCGCTGCTGACGGTGGACACCGTTAGGACCGAGCCGCTACTTCCGGCCGTGCCGTTGTTGATGGCCCCGGTGAAGGGGACACCGATGACCTGGGACACCGGCACCTGGGTGCCGTTGAACAGCGCGGTGAGTTGCTGTTTGATCTGGGTCCCGGGTTTGACCGTCGTCCCCGGCGCAGCGGTGAGAATCTCACCCGGGGCCACCGGGACGCTGTTGCCCGCGGATACGGCGGAGACGGTCAGGATGTCGCCGGCGCTTCCATTCCCGTTGCTGATACCGCCGGTGAAACTTGCCGTCCCGGTGCTCCCGGGACCGACGCTCCCGGTGAATGTGATTCCCTCGGCTTCGATCCGGTGGACGTAACCGACCTGCTTGCTCAGGTTCTTCGCGAACCTCGCCCACCCGCTGCTGTTGGTCCCCTGGAGACCTCCGCCCAGACCGGCGCTCGCGACGAAGATCTGGCCGTCTGCGGACTCGACGAGCGAATGGGGTATCGCTACGGCCTTCTCACCGTTGGGGCTGTTGGCGGTGTCACCGCCGCCGGTTCCATTTGTTCCGTTCATCGTGGTGACGAAACTCGCCGCAAGCTGCCACTGGCCGTCGACGAACTTGTACTGCCGCACTTGATCTTCCGGCAGCGGCTCAGCCGCGGCCTGAAGGAATTTGGCCTGCGCCTCCGGCGAGATACTTTCGATCGCCTCCTTGATCTTCACGAACTCCTGGAAGTTCCCGGTCACGATGGAACCCGATTCCAACGCGATCTTGATCAAGTCCCCCCAGGTGCCCACGAGCTTCGTCGGAGTGGCCACCAACTGCACCGGCACCTTCCACCCGGTGGCCGCGGTTCCGGTCGCGACGCTGACCGTCGGGTAGTTGTTCACCGTGACGGGTACGCCGTTGAGGTACTCGGTCGTCGTGCTCTCGACAGTGGTGGTGGTGAGTTTGAACTGTTGGCCGACGTTCTGAGACTCGCGGATTCGCTCGCCGCCGGCTCTGGCTTGGCCGTTCCCGACCAGGAGTTTGTAGGTCCCGGTGGTGCCGTTCGCGGTGTACTCGGGCGCACTAGCCCACGCCTCGCCGGTCTGGAGCGTGATCGCCTGTTGGGAGAACGAGGTGATCTTGCCGCCGCCGGGAAGCGTGCAGTTCTGGCCCTGGTTGGACTCGCAATTGGTGACGGTGAGGTAATCGCCGGGCCCGGTGCCGTCCTTGTTGCTGATGTACCCGGTGAGCGTCGTCGCCATTCCGTTGCTGTAGGGATTCATCCAGCCGATCGCGCGGTGGATGACCTTGGCCAGCGGAGAGCGCTGGTAGGCGACCCACACCGAGCCGTCCGACGCCGCGAGCATGGCGGTGGGATCCAGTAACAGCGACAGGAGGGGGTCGGCCGGCTCCGCCCCGCTCCAGTACCTCAGGCTGGGGATGCCCTCGGTCCTGCCGTTGGGCAACGGTGTGGAGAAGTTCGGTGTCACCTCGAATACGAAGCGGGCGTAGGGATTCGGGGTGACGGAGGTGACGGTCGCCTGGTCGGCGAGGGTCGGCAGGCCGGCCGGCTCAGTGGTACTGGTCGGGTTGACGGAGCAGCCGTTCTTGGTGGTGCAGGTGGTGTCTGCCAGGTCCACGCCCGCGCCCAGATCGAAAGTGTAGGAGCGGGTTTCGGCGTCGGTGTAGACCGTCGCCAGGCCGGGGATCACCGAAACTCCGGTGCTGGTCTGGACGAGGCCGGTGCCGAAGGGTCCCTTGGGTTGCGCCCCCGTCGGGGGCGCGTACGACGGCGAGGTGGTCGTGTCCGACAGACCGGCGAGCCACGCGGTGTCCGTTCCGTTCGCCTTCTTGGTGCCATCGACGGGGAAGCCGAGTTGCAGGTCATTCGCGTAGGGATCGAGGACGTCCTGCTTCATCGTGACGGTGTAGCTGTCGACGACGATGTTCGGGTCGATGCCCCAGGCACTCAGGACGGTTGACGGCAGAGTCTGCAGCGTCGGGGCGTCCCAGGTGAGCTGGAACACCCCGTTCTCGTCCGGAGTCAGGGTCAGGTTCTGCACCTTCGACGCGAGTTGCCAGCCCTGCAGGTTGACGTTCGGTGCCGGTGACCCCGCGGTGGGGTCCGACGATCCCGTCCCGGAGGTCGACCCGGTGACTCCCAACGTTTGCGTACTCACGCCGGCCCACTGCTTGCGGACCAGCAGCACCGCCCCGGCCACAAGATTCTGGAACTCTCCGGCCGGCAGACCGGCCGCCCAATTCGCTGCGGCGCCGAGCAGTCCGCCGATCACGTCGTTGAGTTGACGCCCGGCCGGGCTGGCCTGCATCCGCGCCGCGGGGGACGCCGCCGCGTAGGACGGGTCGGTGACCACCTTCTCCAACGCACACCACGCGCACCGCGTCGCGGCGGTGGGCACCGCGGCCGCCGTCACGGCGGTCGGGATCGCCGCCGCAGGCACGGCGGTGGGCACCGCGGCAGGCGTCGCAGCGGAGGGCGACGCGGGCATCGTCGCCGCAGAAGGTAACTGCCCCACCACGACCGTCGGGGCGACGGACCCGACGGGACTCCGCGGCCTGCGCGTCACCCCGGGCGGGACGGCGGCGGGTCCCGCCGGCGCAGCCGTCCCCCCTGCCGCGCTGGAGGCTCCAGCCGAGACCCCACCGGCAGGGACGCTGGACATCACAACCCCGTCTGGGATGACGTCGAGGATGACCGGGCCCCTCGCCCGGCCCGGACGGGTCGACGCCGCCGGGCGCGCCGGAGTCGCGGCCACCACACCGGCGTCACCAGCGTCGCCGGTTGGCGACTCAGCCACCTGCTCGCCACCGGAGCCGCGAGGCGGTTGCGGCAATCGCGCCCCGCGCTGCGCCCCGCGAGGCGAAGGAGACGGCGCCGATACCTCGGAGACCGATTCACCCTCGTCGGCGCTGTCGTCGGCAGCAGCCACAGCCGGTGTCCCGGCCAGTGCCACACCCAACGCCGCTACGGCGGCAACACGTGCACCACGCCCGGCCCGACCCGCCATTCCGGCTCCCTCGCTAATCGCCAGCTTGGGTGCAAGCAGCCCGACCGGCCCGCCATTACCGGTTCGTGCACACGGGTCAGATGGAAGGTCTTCCACACCTGTTGACTGACGACAGCGTAGTGATAACTGTCACACATGTAAATGGTTTGGTTGCGTCCAGCAAAGTGGTGTTCGAGTCGGAGCTGATCGCAGTCACCGGCCGGGAGCCGGCGGGCCGTCCACTGGACATCCAGTGGCCGAGGAGTCCTGATCCAGTCATCGTTTATTCATCGGATATGACCGAGAATCGACTGGAATCGCACGGAGGTTATAGGTCCTAGAAATGACGAAATGCGTTCTGGCACATGACCTAGAATGAACTAGGCCGCTACGCTGAGAACCACCGTTCGCTATTGCGCTGGTCGCGGGTTCGAGCCCCGCCCGCCCTACAAAATGCCTGTATTACTTCGGCTGATGCTTGACACTCCTTTTTGTCAGCAGTAGCTGCGCTGGGCCGACGCGCGGCGAACGATCATCGGCGGAATGACGATCGGCCACTGAATCCGACCGGACCGAATAAAGAAGGCGAGTACTGACACCGCACCGGACATGGTTGCGCACCGTTGACATCTACTCCGGCGTGCTGGGCTCGCCGACGCCGCCGACGCCGCCGACGCCGCCGACGCCGCCGACGCCGCCGACGGCCGGCCATCTGATGACTGGTGCCCAACGGGTCACTTCACATGTGGTTGGATGCCGTGTCGTGACTCACCCGCTCCCACGCCCGCCGAAACCCTTCACGCGCAGGCGGTTGGTGGGTGTAATCGCCGGACTAGCGGCTCCGAGTGTGTCGTGGATCGCCACTGCGCAGGCTGACACGGACCAAGACAGCGGGACGAATCGCAATCAGGGCGGACGGACGGCGGGAAAGGTTAACGAGTCCGGGCCATCGGACCGGCAAGGCAGAAAGAACTCCGACAATCCGGCGGCATTCGGCGCCACTAAGCCACCGACCACCCCGCGCGACGAGGCCGAGATCACGGCGGCGGCCGAGGCAAAGATGGCGGCTGTTCTCGAAGCTGATTTGAAACGGTTGGGTTTTTCGGGTTCGCCGGCCTCTCAGTTAGCCGTGTTGGGTCCGGGTGGGTCAGTCCCGACAGTCGGAATGGGCGGTCTGGTGCCCAATGCGCGAACCTTGGCGGCCTACATAGCCGATACCTACCCCGGCGTTCAGGCCATCGGAGGTGTGCGCGCAGATCCGCTACCTGACCACCCCAGCGGACGAGCTATCGACATCATGATCGGGTGGAACACCGGTCTGGGCGATGCCATCAACGCTGATATTCAACGGCAGGCCCGCCGATTCGGTGTTGTGTACACGCTGTGGAGGGTGGCCAACCATTTCGACCACGTCCACGTCACGGTCTCCTGAAACGCGCCTGTTCAGCTACGAGCTGCCGCCGCCCATCATCCCGCGGGTATCTAACTGCCGAGCAGCACGTCGACGTGCAGCGGCGCGCAGAGGTCGATCAGCCAGAGCTGATCGGTGCCGGTCGCGAAAAGCCGCCCGAATGCCACATCCTGCGCCAGCGACTTCTCGCAGCGGTCCCCGAAGAACACGTACGCCCGGGAGTCGTTACACAGCCGCGACATCCAGACGACGCCGTCGAAGCCGGCGTCGTGCGCTGCCTGCGCCCACCGGACAGTGTGCGGGTAGGCCGTGGCGGCGCTGGCGGTGAGGTCCTCGGCGGTGACGCGCAGCGTCCGCAGCCCCAGCCCGTGGAACACGGCCAGGCGCACCGGACGGGTGACGGTGAGCCGGACCATCACCGTGCGGGCGTAGGCGTCGTAGGGCAGCAGCCCGCCGCTGGCGGGGATGTCGTGCAGAAGCGTCTCGGCGACGGCCGCCTCCTCGGTGGCCGCGGCGTAGAGGACCGGCACGGCAGGGTCGCCGAAGAAGGCGAACCGGCTCGGCGCTCCGAACCCGGGATTGAACGTCACCGCCGTGCGTCCGGGGGAGGCGGTGAACACCCGGTAGATCTGCTCGCCGGTGTCGAGGGTGGTGGTGGCGGGGTCGAACGGTGTCGGCGGCGGGCCGATCACCACTCAGCGGCCCATGCCCGTCGCGCCACCTCGACGACGCGGTCGGGGTCGCCGTCGATCAGTTCCACCGGGCGCAGCCCGTCGAGGTAGGTGGTGGGGGCACACAGCCACTGGACCACCGCGGTCTCCGACCACCCACACGCGGCGGCCAGTTCGCGCAGGGTCCGGATCACCGGCAGCGGGCGCCCATCGGCGCCGAACTGGAATCCGGGGTAAAGCGTCTGATGGCCGCGGGACACGGCCAGCAGGGAACCCCCGCGGCGCGCCGAGGCGGCCAGGTTGCGCGGCGCCGAGGAGCGCGAACCCATCCGACGTCCGACCTCGGCGCTGGTCAGCAGGCCGAACTCGGCGTCGATGCGGAAGTACAGGTTACGTTCGGCCTGCACCGCTCGAGCCACCGCTGGCTCGGTGTAGATCCCGACGGCGTCGATGGCCTCCCCGAGTGCCCGGGCGCTGGCGCTGATGCGCTGGGCTGTTTCGACGAGCGGCGCGGCGGCAGCGGTCATCAGTTTCCTCCCCGATTTACGTGCATATCGTGCGTTGCAACGATAACGCATGTTTGGCACTCGAAGGGGCCCGCACCGCACCACCTAGGCCAGAGGGGGAAAGCGGAACCTTAACCCCCCTGCGTAGCTGCTGCTGCTCCCGCTGGGA
>NZ_JBILVF010000222.1:0-3845 GCF_044370595.1 Mycobacterium sp. | reverse complement strand
GTGAGCGTCGGAACCGCCAGGATGAAGACGGCCAGGGTCAGCATCAGGCCCAGGGTGCGGCCGTCCTCGGCGGCGAAGCGCTGCCGGCCGTGCTTGAGCCCGCCGACGACGAAGGCCAGCCCCAGAATCAGCAGGACGTTCGCCAGGATCGAACCCACCAGCGTCGCCTTGACCACGCCGAACAACCCGGCTTTGAGCGCGAAGAGGATGACGAACAACTCCGGCAGGTTGCCCAACGCGGACTGCAGCACACCGGTGGCGCTGGGACCGAGGCGGTCGCCGAGGGCCTCCACCGACCGTCCGACCAGAGATGCCAGCGTGGCCAGCGCAACCGCCGCGACAACGAAGGCGAGCACCTGATTGGAATGAGCAAAGTGCAGGGCGCCGGCGGCTATCGCCGAGATCACCGTGATGGTGATCATGATGCGGTCTCGCCGGCTCAGCAGCGGCAGCCGTTCGATAGTCGTTGTCACGCGTTCTCCTCTGTGGTAGCGCCAGAGTTTGCCAGAACTGCATCATTCGTGTCGGAAAATCGGTGCGGCGGGCAATCAGCACCGGCGTAGGTTGAGTTCTGTGCAGGTGGATGCGATGACGGTGCCCCAGCCGCTGGGCCGGGTCGGCGACGTCGCCCGCCGGGTGCAGGAAGCCGGGTTCTCCGGCCTGCTGTTCACCGAGACCGGCCGCACCGCCTACCTCAATGTGGCGGTGGCCTCCCAGTCCGCGCCCGGTCTGGACCTGTCCACCGGGGTGGCGGTGGCCTTTCCGCGCAGCCCGTTCGTCACCGCGGCGACCGCCTGGGAGTTGCAGGAGGCCGTTTATCAAGAGAGCCCAGCCGGGCAGTTCCGACTCGGGTTGGGCACCCAGGTCCGTACCCATGTAGTGCGCCGCTACGGCTCGGCGTTCGAGCACCCCGGCCCCCGGCTGCGTGACTATGTCCACGCCGTGAAGGCCTGTTTCACGGCGTTTCGCACCGGTCGTCTGGATCATCACGGTGAGTTCTACGATCTGGACTTCATCACCCCGCAGTGGAGCCCGGGGCCCATCGAGGCACCCGACCCGAAAGTCGATGTCGCAGCGGTCAATCCGTGGATGCTGCGAATGGCCGGCGAGGTGGCCGACGGGGTGCACGTCCATCCCATCGGCGAGCCGGGCTACCTGCGCCGCCACGTCCTGCCGGGAATCGCCGCCGGGGCCGATGCGGCGGGACGCTCGGCTGCCGGGGTGTCCGTGATCGTGCCGGTGATGACCATCGTCGGCGACACCGACGCCGAACGCCATGCCGAACGTCAACTGGTGCGCGCCAGCTTGAGTTTCTACGGCAGCACCCCGAACTACGCGTTCATCTGGGACGAGGCCGGTTTCGAGGGCACCACTGCCCGGATCCGGGAGAAGCAGAAGGCCGGTGACGTCGCCGGGATGGCGGCGCAGATCACCGACGAACACATCGAAGTCTTTGCCACCGAGTCGAGTTGGGACGGCCTTGCCGAGTTGTTGGCCGACAAATACGACGGAGCCGCCTCCCGACTGGTGCTGTACAACGCGTTGACGAGTCCAGAACGACTTGAACGCTATGGCGAGATAGCGCGCCGCCTGCGGTGTTAATGTCCCCGACATGTCGGGTCTGACCGGTCTTCTCGCCGAGGACTGCATCGAATTGGACGCCTCCGCGGCCACCTGGGAGGAAGCCGTGCTAGCCGCCGGCGGACTGCTGGAACGCGCCGGTATCGCCGGTCCGGCCTACACCGGTTCGATGATCGATAATGTGCAGACCAACGGCCCCTACATTGTGGTGGCACCGGGATTCGCCTTCGCCCATGCCCGTCCCTCGGAAGCCGTGCACACAACGGGAATGTCGTGGGTGCGGCTGGCACAGCCGGTTGCGTTCGGCCACAAGACCAATGACCCGGTGAGTTTGGTGGTGGCCCTGGCCGCCACCGACGATGGCGCACACGCCACCGCGATGGCCGAATTGGCGAAGGTGGTCGGCAGTGCGGACAAGCGGGCCGCCCTGGACTCCGCCGCCGGCCCGGATGAGGTGCTGGCTATCCTGGCCGGCACCGCGATTCCGGGCCCGTCGCCGACTCATTCGGGGCGCACGTCGAATCTGATCCTGACGGTGTGCGGAAACGGTTTGGGCACCAGCCTCTTTCTGAAGAACACCCTTGAGCAAGTACTCGGCACCTGGGGTTGGGGCTCGTTCATCACCGTGGAGGCCACCGACACCATCTCGGCGAAAGGCCGCGCCAAGGACGCCGACCTCATCATGACCTCCGGCGAGATCGCCAAAACCCTCGGCGATGTAGGTGTGCCGGTGCGAGTCATCGACAACTTCACCTCCACCCGTGAGATCGACACCGCACTGCGTGAGTCCTACGACATCTGATCGACGAGAGGGAAATCCCCATGAATTGGTTGGTCGCCGTCGCCGAGTTCATCGTCAACGAAATCCTGGCCGTCCCGGCCTATCTGATCGGCATCATCACCGCCGTCGGCCTGATTGCGCTGCGCAAGACCGTCGGGCAGGTGATCGGCGGCGCCCTGAAGGCCACGCTGGGATTCCTGCTGATCGGCGCAGGCGCCACCCTGGTGGTGGCCTCCCTGAAACCACTCGGGGTGATGATCCAGGGTGCGGCCGGCACCAAGGGGGTGGTGCCGACCAACGAAGCCATTGTCGGGATCGCCCAGAAACAGTTTGGCGCGCAAGTGGCTTGGCTGATGATCCTGGGCTTTGCGATCAGCCTGGTGCTGGCCCGGTTCACCCCCCTGCACTACGTGTTCCTGACCGGTCACCACACCCTGTTCATGGCGACCCTGCTGACCATCGTGCTGGCCAGCGCCGGACTACCGGGCGCCACCGTCGTGCTCCTCGGCGGCCTACTGCTCGGTGTGGTGATGGTGGCCCTGCCCGCCATCTCCCAGCCGTGGACCAAACGGATCACCGGCGATGACAGCATCGCCGTCGGCCATTTCGGCACTCTCGGCTACATCGCCTCCGGAATCACCGGCCGGTTCGTCGGCGGCAGCAAGAGTCGCTCCACCGAAGACCTGAAGCTGCCCGAATCACTACGCTTCCTTCGGGATTCGATGGTGGCCACGGCGCTGTCAATGGTGTTGATGTATCTGGCTGTGTCGCTGATCTACCTGGCGAAGGTCGGCGGGGACACCGCCTTCACCGCGTTCGCCGATGACTCCGGTGGCGGCGCCGCCACCAGTGTGGGCAACTACCTCATGATGGGGGTCACCCAGGGCGTGAGTTTCGGGGTGGCCGTCGCGGTGATCCTTTTCGGGGTGCGCACCATTCTCGGGGAGTTGGTGCCGGCGTTCCAGGGCATCGCCGACCGGATGGTGCCCGGTGCGGTGCCGGCACTGGACGCCCCGATCGTGTTCCCGTATGCGCAGAACGCGGTGCTGATCGGGTTCGTCTCAAGTTTCGTCGGCGGTCTGGTCGGTCTGGGGGTGCTCTCGCTGTGGCTGGGTCCGGCCTTCGGGTGGGTCCTGGTGCTGCCCGGACTGGTGCCGCATTTCTTCACCGGCGGTGCGGCCGGCGTGTTCGGCAATGCCACTGGTGGGCGGCGCGGTGCGGTGGCCGGCGCGTTTGTCAACGGCCTGCTCATCACGTTCCTGCCTGCGCTGCTGGTCAAGGTGCTCGGGTCGTTCGGCGAGGAGAACACCACCTTTGGCGACGCTGACTTCGGTTGGTACGGAATCCTTCTCGGTAACGCCGCCAAACTGGGCTCGGTGTGGGGTGTGGTGGCGATGTTGCTGATCGGCGCCGGTTTGCTGGCGCTGGCGGTCGCGGTGCAACGCCGCCTGGTGGACACGGATTGGGAGCCGGCACCGGGACG
>NZ_JBILVF010000087.1:0-13721 GCF_044370595.1 Mycobacterium sp. | reverse complement strand
GGCACCGTGGCACCGCAGGTGGCGGCGTCCTTGCAGGCGAACCTCGACGTTCAGGCCGGGGTGCAAACGGCCTTCGGGGATGCCGTGACCCAGTTCCTCAGCGATAAGAGTTTGTGGAGCGCGGTCGACACAACGCTGTCGGCTGCGGTGATCCAACTGACCACCGATCCGGTGGTCCTCAACACGCTCAGCACCACCGTGCAGTCCGCCGTCGCGGCACTGCTCGGCGAGCCTCTGGGTGGAGTCGTCGGTCCCCAGGTCGGGGCCGCGGTCGCGCAGTTGGTGAGCAACCCGGCCGTCGCGACCGGGCTTGTCGGCGTGGTGGAAACCCTGTTCTCGAAGTTCTTCGGCGAGCCAGGTGTGGTGGGGGCGTTCTCGGGGGCGGCCAGCCAATGGGCGCTGGTGTTGCTGACCACAGGGAGCCTCTCGGCCGCGGCGAAGGCCGGCCAGCAGGAGTTGAAGGCCAGTCCGGCAGTTGACGCCGGGGTGGGCGTCGCGGTGACCGGGGCGGTGGCCAAGTTCCTCGGCGATAAGAACCTGTGGGTCGCGGTGGATCAGACGGTGTCCTCGTTGGCGGCCACGGTCCTGGGGGATGTCGAGGTTCAGGAAGCGCTGGGCAAGCAGGTGGCCAGCGCGGTGGCCGGCCAGGTCAAGGGTCCGCTGGGGCAGTTCCTGGGCGCTCAGTTGGGCACCGTGGTGGTGGAGTTGGTGACCAATCCGGTGGTCCAGTCCGGGCTGCTGGGCGTGGTGAACACGTTGGTCAGCGATTTCTGGACCACCTCGGGTGTGGTGACGGCCTTCTCCCAGGCGGCAGGCGAGCTGGCCGCCGCGGCGCTGACCGGAGATCTGAAGACGGTGGCCCCGCAGGTGACAGCAGCACTGCGGGCCAACACCGACGTGCAGGCCGGTGTGCAACGCGCCGTCGGTGATGCGGTAACCGCGTTCCTCAGTGACCGCAGTCTGTGGTCCGCGGTCGACGGAACGCTGTCCGCGGCGGTGATCGAGCTGTCCAGTAATCCGGTGGTGCTCAACGCGCTTGCGAGCGCGGTGTCCAACGAGGTCACGAATCTGCTCGGCGCGGATCTCGGGGCGGCGGTAGGTCCCCAGGTCGGGGCCGCGGTCGTGCAGTTCGTGAGCGATCCGGCCGTCGTAACCGGGTTGATCGGCGTGGTGGACACCGTGTTCTCCACTTTCTTCAGGACCGCGGGAGTTGTCGACGCATTCGCCACGGCGGCAAGTGAATTCGCGCTGGTGCTGGTGGCTGGCGGCGGTCTTGCGAAGGCCGTCGAGGCCGCCGAGACGGACTTGACGTCGAGCGCCGCGGTTCAGGCCGGGGTCGAGACGGCCATCACCGACGCGCTCAACCAGGTCGACACCGCGATTGTGGGCAACCCCGCCGTCCAGCAGTTGCTGGGAACGATCACCACCAACCTGGTCGAGGAGGTGGCCGGCGACGAGGCGGTCCAGGCCTACGTGGCCGAACGGTACGGTGCCGAGGTGGCAGGTCTGCTGGCCAATACGGCGGCGGTCGACGTGATCGCCACTCAGCTTGGGTCGGCGGTCACCGGACTGCTGGCTTATCCGGGGGTCAGCACCGCGGTCACCGAATCCCTCGCCCTGTTCGCCGGTGAGTGGCTGGGAGGGACCAGTGAGTTCGTGGCGCTGGCCGACGCGATCAAGACGCTGCAGGCGAACACCGCGTTCATCGCCGCAGTGAACGCGGTGATCCCGCCGGCCGTGAACAACATCCTGGCCGACGCCGCCGCACGCTCGGCGATCGCCGTGGTGGTCGGGGACGAGGTCATCGCCGCGCTCAAGAAGGCCGGGATCAACAACTCCTTCCTCGACAAGGTCGGCGGTCAGGTGGCCAAGGGTGCGGCGGAGTCGCTGCTCACCCGGAAAGCCGGGGTCGCCCTGATCGACGACCTCGCGGTCAAGCTCGCCCTAGGCATGCCGTTGAGCGACGTGACCGGGTTCGTAGGCGACGAGGTCCTGCACAAACCGGCACTCCAGTTCGCGCTGGGACTCTCGATCGGCCAGGGGATCGGCTCGCTGTTCGGCGACAACATCTTCGGCCGCCTGATCGGCACGATGGTCGGGATTCCCACCGCGATCACCATCAGCGTGGTGTCCGGGTTGCTGAACTTCTACGCCTGGCTGTCGGAGGGATGGGCCGTCGTCCCGGTCTTCGGACCCGCGCAGGCGGTCCCGGCCGCTGCTGACGACGGCGGGTTCAGACTGTCCAGCCTGGCGGTCACCGAACCCGACGGCGACCAGCCGGGCTCGCTGGACTTCGCGATGACCGTCGATGCCGGCGGCGGGCATACGGTCTCGGTCCAGTTCCCGCTGGACTCCCTGCTGGCGTCCTGATCCTCCGGCGGTCGTCCTCTGGTCTACGAAGCTGTTCCGACGGGGGTTTGGCGGCTCTTCAAGCTTAAGCGGGCAGTGCCCGGTCAGGGCGTCGGCGTGTCGTTGACGCGAGGCGCCCCTGGCCTTCGGGAATCTGGATGTTGCGAAGCAAACAGAATCTGCAAGGAGAGCCAGGGGCCTGGTCGAGCCTACGTCGTTGTTGTTGGGGCTGGAAGGACTCGAGGTCTGCGCGGTGGTCCGCAGGGCCGATCGCACCCGGGTGGTCGAGGTGATCACCGTGGATCCGAACGCCTCGCGCTGTCCGGACTGCGGGATGTCCTCCGCCTCGGTCAAGGAGCGCACGACCACCAGCCCGCGCGATATCCGCTACGGCGATGACCCAATCGTGCTGCGCTGGAACAAGACCCGCTACCGCTGCCGCAACGACACCAACGCCGGGCGCTGGCGGAAGCGCAAAGTGCCCGGTGGTCGCACCCTCGACGTTGATCCGGCCAGCCGGTGCCTACATGTCAGCGGTACTGAGTTAAGCGATTAGCGTGCACTGCGACGGCGGCGTGTACGACGGAGCAGCCGGTCCGCATCCCGTCACCGCCGCGTACAGACCCTCGACCCAGACGATCAGCTGGAACAGCCCGACCGTGGTCAGCATGCCGATGTCGGCCGCGATCGGCAGCCCGATGGCGTTGATAAGGCCCTTGATCACGTCGCCCTCGAGCATCTGCTTCACCGACGCCAGCACGATGTTGGTGTTGTAGGCCTGCAGCGGGAAGATCGCGGCGTTGATGAAGTCCGCCGTCGCCAGCAGCGTCGCGTAGGTCGCCGACAGCGCGGTCGAGATCGTCGCTGCGGTATTGGTGATCAGGTTCCCGATTCCGGTGAGCGGATCGCCGGCCGCGAAGGGATTGGCTTTGGGCGCGGACAGCGACTGGACCATCGTGGCCAACTCCTGCTGCACCGACCCGCCTGACCCGAAGGACTTGACGAAGTCATCGATGCCCTGTCGCACGCCGGCGATCAGTTTCTCGGTCACTTCGATGGGGCTGACTTGGGGGAACAGTCCGAACGGAAGCTCGACGTTCGCCGGCGGCTGGGTGGCCGAGGCAAAGCCGTGGGCCTTGTCGCCGTAGCCGAGGTCCACGAGCACCTTCAGGGCCGGCTGGATCAGTGCGACAAGCGGTTTGCCGATCAGGGGGATCTGCGCCAGCGGCAAGAGCAGTGGCAGATAGGGGGTTTTGATGAAGTAGTACTTCTGGTCCCCAGCGGGTCCTGTCGTTGTCGGCAGCGAGAGGCAGGACGACGAGCCTTGGTTGCAGGCAACTCCAGGCCCCTCGGTGCCCATGACCGCGTCATAGGCCCCGAGGCCCGTTCCGTAGGTCCTCGCGAAGTAGTCGGGGCTCAGATACTGCGTGTGGATGGCGAAGATGCCGATGACCGCGTTGGCGACCGACAGGGCGTTGCCCGGGTAGCGCGGGAAATCGGCGAAGCCGTCATATTCCAGCGCGTAGTTCGTCGTCGGGTAGGCGTTGAGGGTCTCCGGTGTGTCATTCGCCGGTGTCGCGCCGTAGAAGTCGATACCGGTGCTGGTGAACTTCAGGCCGGGGAAGCGGGAGAACCAGCCACCGTTGGGATTCATCTCCTGGCCCACCGTCACGTACTGGATCTGTCCCGGTGCGATAGGGGAGCCGACCGTCTGTTGCTGCTGGCGCTGCAGCAACGAGCCGATGATCGCGCTCTGCGAGTAGCCGAAATAGGAGATCGGGATGGTGGGATTGACCCCGAGGGTGGCGAAGATCGTGTTTTCGACCTCTGTCAGGCCCTGCTGCACCGAAATGTCAAGCGGCAGAACCTTGATACCGGTGATCGGGTAGGCGCCCTCGGGTGTGTAGATAATCTGGGAGGTGAAGTCCACCCCGGGGCTGTTGGGCTGGATGTAGTACTTCATCGCAGTCTCGGCCTGCTCGAAACTTGGAATCGGAACGCCGCTGGCCCCGAGGATGTAGGCGCAGGCCTCACTCGATTCGGTGCAGACACTCGGTTGGAAGGTCGCGGCCGCCGCCGGGACCGCGGAGCGACGGGCGAACGCGGCCACCGCCCACTCCAACGGGTTGGCGACCGGGGCGATCGGGTCGCCGTCAGCGGTCGGGTCGAGGGTGTCGGTGCCCGCTGTCGCGAAGGCGGACATCTCAGCGGATGCCGGCGCGATCTCGGGGTCGGCCTCGATGACAGCTGCGATCGTCGGGACCGCCGTCTCGAGTGCTGCAGCGACGGTGACCGGTTCCGGGTCGACGCCCACCGCTTCGGCTACCGGGGCGGCCGGCGCCGGATCGGCCGCGGTGACCTCCGGCGCGGGCACGGCCTCGACGGCGTCGAAGGCCTCGACGTCGGCGCTCTCGACGACCTCGACGACCTCGAGCTCACGGGGCTCCGGTGCCGCGGTGTCCGACTTGCTCGCCCTCGGGCGCTGATCGGTATCCGTGGCCGCGGCTGTACCAGGCGCGCTCCGATCGGCGCGGGCCGACCGTGACGCGGGGGCCGACCGCGGCGCGTCGTCAACAGCTCCGCGAGCCTGCGATGTCCGTCCCGACGTGTCTGAATCCGACCCGGTATCGGCCCAGGCGACACCGCCGGAGAACCACACCGCGCCGACTCCCAAAGCCACCGCCAGGCCCCCCACACGGCCGACGAGGCGAGAGGCGCGAATGGACGACGCTGGCGATTCACATTTGCTCATCAGCGTAGGTTAAGGGTCTCTTGCGCCGGAGAAGGGCAGAACCGCGCAGAAAATCCTCACTCAAGTCGAAGTACGAACGTTGCGGCAGGAGCTAACCTGACCCGAGTTCCCCCGAACACGACAGAGGACGCCCCATGGCAACTCCCGCTCTCCCCGCCCGTCGTCCGCGGGTCGTCGTCATCGGCTCCGGTTTCGGCGGGCTGACCGCCGCCAAGTCGCTGAAACGGGCCAATGTCGACGTCACCCTGGTGGCCAAGACCACCAGCCACCTCTTCCAGCCGCTGCTCTACCAGTTGGCCACCGGGATCCTGTCGGCCGGTGACATCGCGCCGACCACCCGACTGATCCTCAAGAACGTCAAGAACTGTCAGGTGTTGCTCGGCGACGTCGAGACCATCGACCTGCACAACCAGGTCGTCACCTCCCGGCTGGGAACCATGGAGACCGTCCTGCCCTACGACTATCTGATCGCGGCCGCCGGTGCCCAGCAGAACTACTTCGGCAACGACCACTTCGCCACCTTCGCCCCCGGCATGAAGACCATCGACGACGCCCTGGAACTGCGGGGGCGCATCCTCGGGGCGTTCGAGGCGGCCGAGGTCACCACCGACCCCGCCGAACGCGCGCGCCGACTGACGTTCGTGGTGGTCGGCGGCGGACCCACCGGGGTGGAGTTGGCCGGCCAGATCGTCGAACTCGCCCGCAAGACCCTCCCCGGGGCGTTCCGCACCATCGACCCGGCCGAATGCCGGGTGCTTCTGGTCGACGCCTCGCCGTACGTGCTGTCCCCGATGGGGGAGAACCTCGGCATGAAGGCCCAACGGCGGCTGGAGAAGATGGGCGTGGAGGTGCGCGGCAACACCGTGGTCACCGACGTCGACTACCAGGGCATCGCCATCAAGGACAAAAACACCGGCGAGGAGAGCCGCATCGAGTGCGCCTGCAAGGTGTGGGCGGCCGGCGTTCAGGCCAGCCCGCTGGGCACGATGATCGCCGAACAGTCCGACGGAACCGAAGTGGACCGCGCCGGCCGGGTGGTGGTCGAACCGGACCTGACCGTCAAGGGCCACCCGAAGGTATTCGTCGTCGGCGACATGATGGCGGTGCCCGACGTGCCCGGTGTGGCTCAGGGCGCCATCCAGGGCGCCAAGTACGCCACCAAGCACATCAAGAACGATCTCAAAGGCCGGGACAACCCGGACTTCCGCGAGCCGTTCAGCTACTGGGACAAGGGCAGCATGGCGACCATCTCCCGCCACCACGCCGTGGCCAAGGTCGGCAAGCTGGAGTTCGGCGGCTACATCGCTTGGCTGGCTTGGCTTTTCCTGCACCTGCTGTACCTGGTCGGGTTCAAGAACCGGCTCTCCACCCTGTTCAGCTGGATCCTGACCTTCACCTCGCACAGCCGCAGCCAGCTGACCACCACCAGCCAGTGGGTCTACGCTCGGCTGGCGATGAACATCGTGGAGAAGCAGTTGCACTCCCCGGTGGCCAGTTCCGAGCAGCTCGCCGACGAACTCGCCCTCGAGCCGGCCCTGCAGCAGGCGCTGTCGCCGGAAACGATGGTGACGCCCTCGAAGATCGGGCCCGCGGCGGTCCGCCGGTCCGGTTAGCCATCATGGCTGCATGGCCCGCTGGTTGACCGACGCGTTCGGCAAATCCGTCCCACCACCGATAGCGCCGCCCGACCACTACGAGCCGGACGACATCGCGGCGATGCTGCGCGAGATCGGCGCCGCGCTGATCGAATGCTCCCAACCGATCCAGTTGGTCGAGCAGCGGCTGCTCGACATCGCCGCAAGCTACACCACCAAGCCGGTGCAGGTAGCGGTGCTGCCGACCATTCTGTTCGTCCAGATCGGCAACGCCACCCACCAGATGGAAAGCTCGATTCAGTCCTCGGGTCTGTTCGATATGGCCGCCCGCATCGACGACATCGCCGCGCAGGCCCGGGCCGGGGCGATCAGTCCGCAAGACGCTGTCGCCGCCGTGCACGCCGCGCGCACCGCGCCGCCGCGATTCGGGGTGGTTTCCACTATCTTCGGCTACGCGCTGACCACCGTCGGGTTCGGAATGGTGGTTGCACCGTCCTGGCGGGCGTTGCTGGCGCATCTGTTCCTGGGCTTGGTCGTCGGTCTGATCGTCCAGCTCAGCCGGCCCTTCCCCGGCCTGAGCCCCATCCTGCCCACGCTGTCGGCGCTGGTGGTGACGCTGCTGGGCACCTGGTTCGTCGCTGACGTCGCCCGCGACGGGCTGCTGCCGATCATCACCCCGCCGCTGATCGCCACTCTGCCCGGCATGGCGCTGGTCATCGGGTCCATCGAGTTGGCCAGCGGCAAGATCATCTCCGGTTCCAGCCGGGTGATCTTCGGTATCGCCCAACTCGGGCTGCTGGTCTACGGGGTGGTCATCGGGGTGCGGATCGCCGGGCAGGTGACTCCGCAGGATCCGTCGGCCTCGATGGGCTCATGGGCGACCTACGTCTCGGTGGCGGTGATCGCCGTCGGGCTCTACCTCTATCTGTCGGCGCCGCGCGAATCGCTGGGCTGGCTGACCCTGGTGATCGGGGTGTCGGTGCTGGCGCAGAACCTGGCCGGCCTGGCGCTGAGCACGGCGCACTCCGGGTTCATCGGGGCGATGGTGGCGGTTCCGTTCGCGGTGCTGTGCGCCCGGATCCGCACCGCGCCGCCGGCCGGGATGCTGGCCCTGGCGGCGTTCTGGTCGCTGGTGCCCGGCCAGTTGACGTTCATGTCGGTCAGCCGCGGCGCCACCGGTGACTATGTCGGCACCGCCGGTTTGGGCGTGGCGGCCGGTGCGATCGTCTCGATCGCGCTGGGCACCCTGGTCGGCTGGAGCCTGCTGCGCACCCTGTCGGCCCGCATCAATACCGTTGGGGTCCGAAGGTATTCACACGGTGATGAAGGTGATCACCCGCGGTGAAGCCGGCTCCCGGTCAGTGTCCGCTGATTAGATCGCCGCTGATTGGATCGCCGATGAACGCGTCCCCGACCACCTCGCGGAAGCCCAGCCGCAGGCTGTCCAGCAGCGCTGCCCGGTCGGTGACGGCTGCGTCGTCGGAGCTCACCCCGACGCTGGCGGTCCCGGTGTAGGTCAGCATGGTCACGTTGATCGCCGCGCCAACGGTGCCCACCAGCGGGTACATCCGCTCCACCCTGGCCCCCGACAGCCACACCGGCACCGGGATGCCCGGCACGTTGGAGGCGGTCAGGTCAGAGGTCTGCGCGGCGGCCGATACCAGCTCCGGAGGCAAGAAGCGGCTGAGCTCAGCCAGGTAGTCGGCCAGCTTCAGCGCCGGCTCGGCGCGCCAGCTGCGCACCGTGTTGGCCGCGATCTCCAGCACCTCGTCGATGACGTTGCTGACCGGGATCTCGAAGCGGGCGATGGTCACCGCGTTGGTCTCCTCGGCGGAGGTGCGCAACGAGATCGGCATGTTCATCCGCAACTCGTCGACAGGGTGGCCCATCTTCTGGTGGTAGTCGTACATTCCGACGCTGATCGCGGCCAGAAACAAATCGTTGACAGTCCGATTCCGTTTCTTGGCGGCGGCCTTGAACTGTTCGAAATCCATGTCAATGGTGTCGAAGTGGTAGTTGATGCTGCGGCCCTTAAGAATCGGGGACAACGGCTCAGAGGACACCTTGGTGAACCGGACCACCGATTCGGCGGTCTCCCGGAACTTGCTGAACAAGGTCCGCGGGTGCCGCAGCGCGGCGGCCGCCAGCGGCCCGAACCCCTTGATGGCGTCCTCGGCGGTCCGGGCCACCCAGCCGGCGTTGTTTCGGATCACCGCCTGCATGAATCCCTTGGTGTCCAGCAGCACCGGGTCCGGCGCCGCTGGCATCGGCCCCAGTTCGGCACCTTCGGGGGTGAAGTCCAGCAGCGCCAGTCCCAACTGCACCGCACCCTGCCCGTCGGCGATGGCGTGGTGCAGTTTCTGCACCAGCACCGACTTGCCGCCGGGCAGACCCTCCAGCAGCGTCACCCGCCACAGCGGCCGGTCCTTGTCGAAGTCGGCCATGCTCTGTCGGCGGGCCTCGTCGAGCACGTCCCGCCACGTCGAGCCGTCCGGCATCCGGAAGCGACGCATATGGAAGGACAGGTCGAAGTTCGGGTCGACGACCACCCGCGGCGTTTCCAGGCCGGTCGGGCCCTCCACGACCTTCGAGCGCAGCACCGGGGCCAGCCGGCTGGCCCGCTCGTAGCGGTCGCTGAGTTTGTCCCAGTCCGGGCTGCTGTCGAGCACCAGCACGCCCAGGATGGTCGAGCGCATCACCGGGTCATCGGTGGCCATCCGCCACGTGGCGAAATCCCAGCCGCCCAGCCGGCGGGCTTCTGTGACGGTGTCGCCGCCGCGCAGTTTCTTGGCCTGCGGCTTGGCGGGAGCCTTGGCGGCGGTCGTGGCCGGGGCCTTCTTCGCCGGGGCCTTCTTCGCCGGGGCCTTCTTCGCCGGGGCCTTTTTTGCCGGTGCCTTCGTGGCTGGGGCCTTCACGGGTGCCGTCTTCGCCGTTGCCTTCTTGGCGGGGGCCTTCTTGGCGGGGGCCTTCTTGGCGGGGGCCTTCTTGGCGGGGGCCTTCTTGGCGGGGGCCTTCTTCGCCGCCTCGGGCCGGTTTTGCGGGCTGTCCGCCACGTGTCCTCCTGGGTGCACCTACGCTGGCCCGCCATCGGGCTCTGTCAGGGCATCCTGCCACCAAGACGGCGGCCGGGTGGCCGACATCGCCGAGGCAGCCCCGGTGTCGTCGGCGCCATTTCATAGGGTGCACAGGTGAACAGCCACCCGGATTCCGACCACCAACTCACCCCGATCTGGCAGACCCGGTTCGCTTTCTTCGACCGCTACGGGCTGCCCAATGCCACCCCGCAGGGCCGGGCGGCCCTCCGGGCGCTGGACTTCCTCCCGCGGCTGCGGCTCAACTCCAACCTGCTCGCGTTCCTGTTCGGGCCGATCTATTTCCTCGTCAAGGGGATGTGGCGCAAGGGGCTGACGCTGCTGGTGGTGGGGTTCGCCGCGATCTCGGCGCTGAACGCGCTCGGAATTCCCGGGGGCCTGGTGCAAGCCCTCGGCTTCGGGGTGGCGGCGGCGGCGATGCTGACCGCCAACTACGCCTACTACCTGCAGGTGCGACGAGGCAGTAGGTCGTGGAACCCGTTCGAGGGATTCGGCCGCCGCCAGCCTGGCTGACCGTTCATCATGGGCGTTGATGACGTGTTGCATCGTGGGCCTGCTGATCCTGATGGCCGTCGGTCGGATCCGGCGGGCGCTCGGGCATGGCGAGACGACGATGCTGTTCGCGCCCGTCGCGCAGCGGCCCGCCCCGCGCCTCGCCGAGACGGGTCCGCCGGCCACCGCGCAGAGGCCCTCGGCCGGACTGGTCGACGTCGACCGCGGATTGCGGGCCGACTCGGTGGCAGTGTTCCGCTACGCCGCCGTCGGGATCGCGCTCTGCCTGATCGCCGCGCCCGCCCTGGTGTGGAGCGGTGCCGCCGTCAACACCGGTTCCGCGGCGGCCTGGCTGCTGCGCAGCTGTCTCTATCTGGTGATCATCGTGGCCGCGGTAGGGCTGGGCCGTTCCGCGGTTGTCCTGCGCGCACCCCGAGGCGCGGGTTCGCTCCTGATCGTGGTCGGTGTGATCGCCTTCGAGCTGGGCCTGATCGACATGCACGTCTTCGGGCTCTTCGACTTCGTCGGCACGAATGTGCTGCCGGACTTGGTGTTCCACAATGCCGGGCCCGTCTTGGCGATGGTCGGCGGGTTGGTTCTGGTCTACGGCGCCGCGGGCCGCAGAAAGACTTCGCACCGGTCGTCGAGGTCGACGGTCAGCAGCGCGCGGCCCTGGTCGTCGGCGGTGACGGTCCCGTCCACCCCGCCGGTGACCAGATAGTCGTGCCTCGGCGCCAGCCGCTGGATGCCGAGAACCGTTCGGCCGCCGTGATTGCCGGGTCGCAGCACCAAGTCCAGAGCGCGCCCGTCGGTGACCGCGCGGGCGACCAGCACATCGGGGTAGGCGGCCTCGGCCAGGACCGGACCGGCCTTCCACTGCTCGGGAACCTCCCCGGCCAGCAGGCTGGCCATGGCGTTCTCGGTGGTGAACCGGGCAAGCACGTGGCCGGCGTTGCCCCAGCTGGAGATGCCGGTGTACGCCCTCGCCCCGTCCTTGCGGACGGTCTGATAGCGCTTGTCCAGTGACATCTCCAGGGCGTCGGCCAGTTCGTCGTCGCCGTGCTCCTTGGCGGCGGCCATCACCGACACCCGACTCATCCCGGTGCCGCGGCTGTAGTTGCCCGGGTCCAGCGTCTCCCAGCCTGTCGCGTCGATCTTGACGTCGTCGTCGGTGATACGAACCAGATTCTCCCGCAGGTTTTCCCACGTTCTGGTGGCCTGCTCGGGCATCGCGAAGTGCAGCCAGTAGGACATCACCCCGTCGTTGCCCACCGACGGGCCCATGAAGAACTTCAGTGGCCCGCGGGCGGCCAGGAACCGGTTGTCGCGCCGCAGGTACCTGTGCTTGCGGTAGGCCTGCGCCATCTGCTCGGTGCGTTCGGCGCCGAAGTCGGTGCCGTGCAACCGGTCGTGCATCAACAGCGTCGACAACGAGAAGGCGTTGCACATCGGGTAGATCAGCCGCGGCTCGCACGGATACAGCGGACCCTGACTGCTGATGTCCATGTTGTGCACGATCGCCTCGCAGAGCGTGGAGAACTCGTAGACGTACTCGGTGTCCTCGTTCCAGCGCAGCGTCAGTGCGCCACGCTGGGAGAAGCGGGCATCGTTGAGGGTCTCGAAAAGCCCGATCATCACCCCGAAGAACCCGGTGTACATCACATTGGCGAACTTGATCGGATCCGGATCCCAGCGCTGATAACCCACCAGGCACTCATGTGCCCAGTACCCCCACACCCGCTTGTCGAGCATCTTCTCGATCACGTTGGCCTGCGCCTCGGTGAGATAACCGGTGAACGCCGGGGTGTAGTTGTACTGGGCCTGGCACAACGCATAGCAGGCGTAATTGAGTTGGTAGCGCAACGCCGACAGCAGGTACTGCTCGATGTGGGAGAAGCCGTCGAAGCGGTCGATCGGCTGCAGCGACAGGTCGAGCAGGTAGCGCTCGAGTTCCAGATCGTCGGCGGTCAACTCGCCGACGGTCCGGCCGGTCTCCAGGGAGTGCTCCGAACTCGACACAGCTCAAGGCTAGCCAGCCCGGCTACGCCCCGTGCAGCAGTTGGACCACGATGGTGCCCACACACAACACCACCCCGAGATAGGGAATCACCCGCGGAACGACGATGTATCCCTGGTGGGCCTCACCGCGTCGCTTGATGACGATCAGGGATGCGTTCACCAACGTGAAAATGGTCAGCACCAGCAGGCTGGTGAGTTGCGCCAGGGAGACCAGCGGAAGCAGAGCGGTCGCGATGATCATGGCGGCAACGACGGCCAGAGTGGCGATCACCGGGGTTTTGAACGTGCCGTGCACGGTGGCGAATCGGCTGTGGATCCAGCCTTCGTTGGCCAGCCCGTAGAGGATCCGGGAAGCCATGATCAGCTGGACGATGACCCCGTTCATCGCGGCGATCATGCCGATCAGACTGAGCAGCACCACGTGCGACGCCCCGCTGCGCTCGAAGACCAGGGTCAGCGGGGCCGGGCTGGCGGCCAGGTCGGCGGGGGAGACCAGCGTGGTGGCGACGACGACCACGAGCAGGTAGAGCACCGTCGAGGCCAGCAAGGCGAACAGGATCGCCAGCGGCATGGTGCGGCTGGGATTGCGGGTCTCCTCGGCGACATTGACCATGTCCTCGAAACCGATGAAGGCGTAGAAGGCCAGGAAGGCTCCGGCCGCCACGCCGCCGATGCCGACCGCCGGATCCACGGTGAGCAGCCGACCAACGTCCACCTGTCCGAATGCCCTGCGGCCGAACCAGATCACCAGCAGCAGACCGAGAACCTCCAGGCCGGTCAGGACCGCCGCGGCGGTGGCTGATTCCCCGATCCCCTTGACGGCGATCGCCCCGAGGACCACCAGCAGGCCGACGCTGGCGGCGAAGGGCGGCACGGCTACAAAGGAAGTCAGATAGCCGGCGAAGCCCTGGGCCAGCGCCGCCGCCGAAGCGATCCCGCCGGCGGCCATCGCCAACCCGATCGCGGTGGACAGTCGACGCCGCCCGAACGCCCGGTGCAGGTACATCGACACACTGGCGCTGACCGGGTATCGCCCGGACAGTTCCATATAGGACATCGCGGTCACCCCGGCGGTGACCATCGCCAGGGTGAAGGCCAGGGTGGTGCTCGACCCGGCGAAGCCCGCCACCTTCCCGATGAGCACGTAGATGCCGGCGCCGACGATGTTGCCCAGACCGTAGAGGGTGACCAGTGGCAGGCTCAGTGATCGGTCAAGCCTGTCGTTCCTCCCCATCGGGGCAGTGTAGGTGGCTACCGTCGAGCCTTCCGATGCGCAAGGAGTGGGCCGGTGAAGGAGCCGAAAGGTCTTCTGGTGGGCGGGATCGCCGCCGGAGTCGCCGGGGTGATGGCCGACCTGCTCAGCCCGTTGTATGCGACGTCGTTTCACCGTGGCTTCGGGTTGAGCAACACCCAGGCCGGACT
>NZ_JBILVF010000221.1:0-3869 GCF_044370595.1 Mycobacterium sp. | reverse complement strand
CCGGACAAGGTCATCAAGGAGATTCCGCAGACCTTCGCCGACCTGGGACCCACTTACGTCAAGTTCGGCCAGATCATCGCCTCCAGCCCGGGCGCGTTCGGCGAGCAGTTGTCACGGGAGTTCCGCGGCCTGCTCGACGCTGTTCCCCCCGCCGACACCGCCGATGTGGGAAAACTGTTCAAGCAAGACCTCGGTGCCGACCCGGCCGAGTTGTTTGCCTCCTTCGACGAGCAGCCGTTCGCCTCGGCCTCCATCGCTCAGGTGCACTATGCGACGCTGCGCACCGGCGAGGAGGTCGTCGTCAAGATCCAGCGGCCCGGCATCCGCCGCCGGGTCGCCGCGGATCTGCAGATCCTCAAACGCTTCGCCCAGATCGTGGAACTGGCCAAGCTGGGCCGGCGCCTCTCGGCGCAGGAGGTGGTCGCCGACTTCGCCGACAACCTCGCCGAGGAACTCGACTTCCGCATCGAAGCCCAATCGATGGAGGCGTGGGTGTCCGGCCTGCACGGTTCCCCGCTGGGCCGCAACATCAAAGTGCCGCAAGTGCATTGGGAGTTCACCAGCGAGCGGGTGCTCACCATGGAGCGGGTGCACGGGGTCCGTATCGACGATGTCAAGGCCATCCGCGAGAAGGGCTTCGACGGGACCGAACTGGTCAAGGCGTTGCTTTTTTCCACGTTTGAGGGTGGCCTGCGGCACGGCCTGTTCCACGGCGACCTGCATGCCGGCAATCTGCTGGTCGACGACGGCGGCCGGATCGTGTTCCTGGACTTCGGCATCATGGGCCGCATCGACCCGCGCACCCGTTGGCTGCTGCGCGAACTCATCTACGCGCTTCTGGTCAAGAAGGACCACGCCGCCGCCGGCAAGATCGTCGTGCTCCTCGGGGCGGTCGGCACCGTCAAGCCGGAGGCGCAGGCCGCCAAGGACCTCGAGGCGTTCGCCACCCCGCTGACGATGAAAACCCTCGGCGACATGTCCTACGCCGAGATCGGCCGCCAACTGTCCACCCTGGCCGACGCCTACGATGTCAAACTGCCCCGGGAACTGGTGCTCATCGGCAAGCAGTTCCTCTACGTCGAGCGGTACATGAAGCTGCTGGCACCGAAGTGGCAGATGATGAGCGATCCGCAGTTCTCCGGATACTTCGCCAACTTCATGGTCGAGGTCAGCCGTGAGCACCAGAAGGACGTCGGGGGCTAGTTCACATGGAGTTGCGTACCGGGTACGCGAAGACACATTCGCCGGCTTGCGGCGACATCGAGCTGCACTACGAGGACCTCGGTGACCTCACCAATCCCCCGGTTCTGCTGATTATGGGCCTGGGCGCGCAACTGGTTCTTTGGCACGACGAGTTCTGCCAGAACCTGGTCGACCGCGGCTACCGGGTCATCCGATTCGACAACCGCGACGTGGGACTGTCGACCAAACTGCACGGCCGGCGGGCCGACGGCGCACTGATCCCCGGGCTGCTCCGCTCCTTCGTCGGACTGCCCAGCAAGTCGGTGTACCGGCTTGAAGATATGGCCGATGACGCCGCAGCGGTCCTCGACCACCTTGGGATCGAGCGCGCCCATATCGTGGGTGCGTCGATGGGCGGGATGATCGCCCAGATCTTCGCCGCGCGGTACGCGGCGCGCACCGCCGGCCTGGGCATCATCTTCTCGTCGAACAATTCCGCTCTGCTCCCCCCGCCGGCGCCCCGAGCGCTGCTGTCGTTGATCCAGGGGCCGCACCCCGGTTCCCCGCGCGAGGTGATCGTGGAGAACTCGGTGCGGGTCTCCACGATCATCGGCAGCCCCGCCTACCGAAAGTCCACCGAACAGTTGCGCGCCGACGCCATCGAAACCTATGACCGTTGTTTCTATCCGCAGGGCATCGGCAGGCATTTCGGCGCCATCCTGGGCAGCGGCAGCCTCAAGCACTACGACACGCAGATCACCGCCCCGACGGTGGTGATTCATGGCCGGGCCGACATTCTGATGCGGCCCGCCGGCGGGCGGGCGATTGCCAGGGCGATACCGGGGGCACGTTTGGTGTTATTCGATGGGATGGGGCATGACCTCCCACAACCGTTGTGGGACGGCATTGTCAGCGAACTCGATACATCGTTTTCGCAGTTCGCTAGGAAGCTTGAAGCGGAAAGTTAGTCCACAAGGGCTAGAATCCGGGGTTTCCAAACTCCTTCGGGGGCACGGTATCGTCTCGGAAGCCCACCCGCGCTCCAGTCGGTTCGGAACCGGGGTGACGAGCTCATCTACGCCGCACGGGAAGTGAAAGATCATGCCTGAGGTCAGTGACACCATGGACATGCGTCCGCATTTCGAGGAGATCCAGGCTCACTACGACCTCTCCGATGACTTCTTCGGCCTTTTTCAGGACCCGACTCGTAAGTACAGCTGCGCCTACTTCACCGGCCCGGACGTTACCCTTTCCGAGGCTCAGATCGCCGATGTAGATCTCAACCTGGACAAACTCGATCTCAAACCCGGGATGACGCTGCTGGAGATCGGCTGTGGGTGGGGTTTGACACTGCAGCGGGCGATGGAGAAGTACGACGTCAACGTCATCGGCCTGACCCTATCGAAGAATCAGCAGGCCTACTGCCGGCAACTGCTGGCCGAGGTCGATAGTGGCCGCACCTTCGAGGTGCGCCTAGAAGGCTGGGAGCAGTTCCATTCTCCGGTCGACCGCATTGTCTCCATCGAGGCGTTTGAACACTTCGGCTTCGAGCGCTACGACGACTTCTTCAAGAACTGCTTCGACATCACGCCCAACGACGGCCGGATGACCATCCAGAGCAGTGTCGGGTACCACCCACTCGACCTCGCTGCGCGCGGCAAGAAACTGACGTTCGCGTTAGCTAGGTTCGCGAAATTCATGTACACCGAGATCTTCCCCGGCGGCCGGTTGCCGAGTACGGCGATGATGGTCGAACACGGCGAGAAAGCAGGGTTCGTGGTGCCGGAGGCTATTTCACTACGCAACCATTACATCAAGACGTTGGGGCTCTGGGCCCATGCCCTGGAAGGCAACAGGGATGCCGCCATTGCCGCTACCGATGAGGCAACATACGACAAGTACATGCGGTATCTGACGGGTTGCCAGTACTACTTCATCGACGAAGGTATCGACTGCAGTCTTGTGACGTACCTCAAGCCGGGCGCCGCGGCGGCCTGAGTGCGCCGGACTCGCGTTGCGGGATTCCCACCTGAGGCCGTGCGTTTTGCCTGCTTACGGCAGGCCGTGGTGCGGCTTAAATTTTCCTGAGTGACAAAGGGCCTCAAGTTTGCCCGTTTGAGTTGACAACGCGTTACCGGGGTGGCAAGGTTCCCCATGAGATACGAGTAGGCAAATGCAGGGATGGGGTAACACACAATGGTTTCTACGACGAAAGTGTCGCTCGGCGCCGCGGCTCTGGCCATGGTTGCCGCGGCCGCGATCAGCCCGGCGGTAGCTCACGCCGAGGACGAAGCGTGCCTGCCCGGCCAAACAATCGAGTGCGTGGCTGCGACCAACTTCAGCTTGGCTGCCCTCGCGGTGGGTGATACGCCCACCAAGCCCTTGTTCCAGAATGACTTCATCTGGATCCAAGCTGTTGGGATCAATCAGGCGTTCGCCACGGATCCCGGAACCGTTCAGGTGTGGACCTTCAGCCCTCTGACCGTCGTCCCCTTCTTGGAGAACACTCCGATCGGCACTTGGTTCAAGTCCCAGAATCAGCAGTCGTGCTTCCTCGGCATCACCACCACCCTTGGTGGCCCCTACGCTAAGCCAGGCCAGTACGTCCACTCGTACAACCGCAAGGGTTGCAATCTCGGTTGGACCGTCTAACCAGCACCTGCCTAAACACAACAGAGGGGGGGGCG
>NZ_JBILVF010000266.1:0-2505 GCF_044370595.1 Mycobacterium sp. | reverse complement strand
GCAACTTCGGCGGCACTTCGGTGTTCGCCGGGGTTGGCGAGCGCACCCGTGAGGGCAACGACCTGTGGGTGGAACTTGCGGACGCCAACGTGCTCAAGGACACCGCGCTGGTGTTCGGCCAGATGGACGAGCCGCCGGGCACCCGTATGCGGGTGGCGCTGTCGGCGCTGACCATGGCGGAGTACTTCCGCGACGAGCAGGGCCAGGACGTGCTGCTGTTCATCGACAACATCTTCCGGTTCACCCAGGCCGGGTCCGAGGTCTCGACCCTGCTTGGCCGCATGCCCTCGGCGGTGGGTTACCAACCCACGCTGGCCGACGAGATGGGCGAGTTGCAGGAGCGCATCACTTCCACCCGCGGCAAGTCGATCACCTCGATGCAGGCTGTGTACGTGCCCGCCGACGACTACACCGACCCGGCGCCGGCCACCACCTTCGCCCACCTTGATGCCACGACGGAGCTGTCCCGGACGGTGTTCTCCAAGGGCATCTTCCCGGCGGTGGACCCGCTGGCCTCCAGCTCGACCATCCTGGACCCGGCGGTCGTCGGCGACGAGCACTACCGTGTCGCCCAGGAGGTCATTCGGATTCTGCAGCGCTACAAGGACCTTCAGGACATCATCGCCATCCTCGGCATCGATGAGCTTTCCGAGGAGGACAAGCAGCTGGTGAACCGGGCGCGGCGCATCGAGCGGTTCCTGAGCCAGAACATGATGGCCGCCGAGCAGTTCACCGGTCAGCCGGGTTCGACGGTTCCGGTCAAGGAGACCGTCGAGGCGTTCGATCGCCTCGCCAAGGGCGACTTCGACCATGTGCCCGAGCAGGCGTTCTTCCTGATCGGTGGACTGGACGACCTGGCGAAGAAGGCCGAGAGCTTCGGCGTTTCTCTGTGATGAATGTCTGTCGCGACGAACGTCGAGCGGGGCCTTGTGAGCGTCGCTATCGAAAGGTGAGGTGAGATGGCCGAATTGGACGTCGCGATCGTCTCGGTCGAACGCAAGATCTGGTCGGGTAAGGCCACGTTCTTGTTCACCCGCACCACCTCCGGCGAGATCGGCATCCTGCCCAATCACATCCCCTTGGTCGCTCAACTCGTCGACGACGCGATGGTCCGGGTGGAGCGCGATGGCGAGGATGATCTGCGGATCGCCGTCAACGGCGGCTTTCTCTCGGTGACCGAGGCCGGCGTCACCATCCTGGCCGAGTCCGCGGAGTTCTCCTCCGAGATCGACGCCGACGAAGCCAAACTCGATGCGGCCTCCGATGATCCGCAGACCGCCGCCCGGGGACGGGCGCGGTTGCGAGCGCTCGGCCAAATCGACTGACGCCAGCCACCGATGAGCGCGTCGATGACGATCATGATCGCGCTCATTGTTGTTCTGCTGCTGCTCGCGGCCGCGTTGAGCTTCCGGCTGTGGAAGCTGGGTCAGGGCGGTACCCCCGCGATCCTGCGGGACACCCCGGCCGTCGGCGGCCACGGCTGGCGGCACGGCGTGATTCGCTACCGCGGCGATGAGGCGAGGTTCTACCGGCTGTCCAGTCTTCGGTTGTGGCCGGACCGCAGGCTCAGCCGTCGGGGGCTGGAAATCATGTCGCGGCGGCCACCCCGCGGTGACGAGTTCGACATCATGACCGAGGAGATCGTGGTGCTCGACCTGTCCGACTCCAGCGACGATCAGCAGTTGGGTTACGAGTTGGCCCTTGATCGGGGCGCGCTGACAGCGTTCCTGTCCTGGGTCGAATCCCGCCCGTCGCCCCGCGCGCGCCGCCCGATCGTATAGGCGCCGTCGTCCCGAGGATCAGGCGCCGGAAGGCTTTTCGCGCTCGCCGCCGGGCTTCCACAGCACGTCACCGTCCGGGTTGGCGACTCGGCCCAGGATGAACAGCAGATCGGACAGTCGGTTGAGATACCGGGCTGGCAGCGTGCTGACCGTCTGCGGATACGCTTTCACCGCTATCCACGCCGACCGTTCGGCCCGCCTGGTGACGGTCCGCGCCACGTGCAGAAGCCCAGACAGCGCGGTTCCGCCGGGGAGAATGAACGAGTTCAGCGCCGGAAGCGCTTCGTTGTACTCGTCGCACCAGTTCTCCAGCCGATCGATGTAGTCCTCGGTGATCCGCAACGGCGGGTACTCGGGGTTCTCCACGATGGGAGTGGACAGGTCGGCGCCGGCGTCGAACAGGTCGTTCTGGATCCGGACGAGCACGGTGCGCAGCGGTTCGTCGGGCCGGCCGAGAGCGACGGCGACCCCGATCGCGGCATTGGCCTCATCGCAGTCCGCGTAGGCGATCAGTCGGGAGTCGCTCTTCTGAACCCGGGAGAAGTCACTCAGGCTCGAGGTGCCGTCGTCGCCGGTCCGGGTGTAGATGCGGGTCAGATGAACTCCCATGACTCAGACCGTACCGGGCCATGAGCCTCGAACCCTCCCCTGGCTGATCTAAACTCGTGGCCGTGGGTGAGCGCTTCCTGGTGACCGGCGGCAACCGGTTGTCCGGTGAGGTCGC
>NZ_JBILVF010000016.1:0-42284 GCF_044370595.1 Mycobacterium sp. | reverse complement strand
TAGGGCTGCAGGGCCGCGCCGGCGAAGCCACCAGCGGCTACGAAGGACGCCACGGCCGCCACCGCAACCGCTCGCTGGTGGCCGGCGATCCAGGTGCGCAACGCAGACGGCTTCTTGACCGGCGCGTCGGCGAGCACCGCCGCGTCGCCATCGGCCGCAGATTCGGTCTGCTCCTCGAGCACCCCGTCCTCGACCACCGCCTCGGTAGTGGCCTCGGAAGTGGCCTCGGCAGTAGCTTCGGCCTCCTCATTCACAACACCTGAATCAGGTCGCTGACCCTCCACTGGTCCCCTTCCTTGACCGCCGTCACTTCCCACCGACTGCTGCTGTCGAACTTGCGGCCGTCGGGCAGTTTGGTGGTCATATTCGCCACTGCTATGACACTGGCGCTACCGTCGTCGTTCCACCGCTCAATGCCGACTTCCTGCACCGATCCGAAGCCGCGCTCGGCCCGGGCTACCTGGATGACGACCTCGTTCATCCGTTCCGAATACATCTTGGCGAAGTTTCCGGTTCCCAGTGCGAGGACCTTGTCGGCGTAATCGTTGGCGCTGAACGGATTTGGTGACGTGTACTCGGTGATGAAAGTTCGGACGAAGCTCAGCACCGCCGCTTCCCGGATCTGCGTCCGGCGCTCGGTCTGGTTCTTGACGAACACCACTGCGCTGGTCGCCACCGCCACGGTGATGACCGCCGCAGCAAGGGCGCCGATGACAGCAAGTCTCCGGCGCGACGGTGGCGGGTCAGGAAGCCGAAACGCCGATAGCCGACCCGGTTCAAACCGGCGACGCGGACTCATCGCCCACCCTCGCCAGGCTCGGGCGGCGGGAGCTTGGGCGCATCAGGCTTGGGCGCGTCAGGCTTGGGCGCGTCAGGCTTGGGCGCATCAGGCTTGGGCTGATCGCCCTCGGCTGACGCCGGCGCTGCCAGCACCGTCAGGTTAGCCAGTTTCCACTCGCCGGGACCGGTCCGTTCGAAATCCACCCGCAGCGAGGCGGTGACGAATCGCTGGTTCGGTTCGACACCGCGCTGACCCTGCAGCAGCATCAGCATCGCCGCCCGGTCCTTGGTCGAGGACAACACCGCACTGTTGCTCACCCAGTAGTCGTTGTTGACCGGCGCCTTGCGCACGGCGTCCTGCTGCTTGACCAACTCGGGGCGATATCCGTCAGTGACTAGCGTCTGGGCCTTCGCGAAGTCGTCCTCCACGGTCTGGGTGGTATAGCTGAGCATGTCCGAGACTATCCGGGGTCCCGCATCGGCGATCTGGCTGCGGGCCCGTTCGACCGCCCGTTGGTCCTGGTAAACAGTCGCGTAGCCCAACGCGGCCGCCAGAACGCACAGTGCGGCCGCGCCAGCCAGTAGACCACCGGCCAGTCGGCGCCAGTCCGGCCGCGGCCCGTCCTGCTGGACAACCTCGGTGCCGACCAGCAAGTCGGCGAAGGTCCGGCCGCGGCCCTCGATCAACGGCCACAGCCAACCCAGGAACAACGGGATGGTGTCCACCAGATGCGCCAGGTCTCGGACCAACAGGCGCCACGGCCCGACGGCTTCGCCGCCTCGTTCCACCACCGCGATCCCGAAGACGGCCCGCCCCACACTCCATCCGGTGGCGGATGGCAGCAGCAGTCGGTTGACGGCGATGGCGACCACCGTAAGCGCGGCCAGCACCATGCACAACCACCACAACCAGCCGCGTTCCGGCGCCGACCAGCCGACCATGAGCATCGCCGCGACGGCCGCAGCGGGGGCCAGGACGTCGATGGCGAAGGCACCGGCACGTGACCACCAGCCAGCGGGATTGTCGGGCGGGTCGACCTGCGGATCGTCCAACGCGCTGTCCAGCGCGACGGTCACTTGCTCACCGGTTCAATGCTGTCGATCTTGAATGTCCCATCGGCGGGCACCATCCGCACCCGCAGCCGGTAACTGAGTTCCTGATCCTGCTGCTGGGTGTTCGACAAGGCCACCCTGGTCGCAACCAGAACGTCGATAGAACCGTCGGAGTTGTGTCGCTCCGACGCCGCCCGCATGTCGGTGACCTTCACCTGTGCGTTCACTGTCTGATAGGCATCAAAGAGCAGGCCGCTGTACAGGTTCGCTTGCGCAGCATAGTTTTCCGAGGAGCACTCGACGATCTTGCGTTGACTCTCGGCCATCGCCTTGACGTCCGGGGCCTGTGTAGCGGTGATGCAGTCCTTTGCCGCGGCAACCGCGACGGCCTCATCGCTGGCAGCTTTGGAGCTCACCCGGTGGCCGAAGAGAGCAAGGACGCCGGCCGCGGCGAGCACAAGAGCGGCCACGGCGATCCCGCCGATCACCATGTTCAGCCGACGACCGGACAGCCACGAGTCGGACAGCCACGAGTCGGACACCGATTCGGGCTCCGATGCGGTCCCGGCATCATCCACGTGATCGCTGAGTTCGGGATCCGGTCTCTCGTCAGCTGTGAGTGGCGGGGTTGGGGTCAGCCGGCCGGGGCCAGCATCTCCTTCCATCCGTCGTCTCCTGTAGTGGTCGAGTTCTGAACGGTGTACGTCGTGCCATCCGGACCGACGATTTCACCGCTTGCAGCATTGTAGGTGGACGACATGTTCGTCGCCGCCGGGGCCGCCGGGGTGTAGGTGCAGGGGTTGGGCTGCTGGCCGTTGCACTGCACGCTTCCCTGACCGGGCGCAGACGGCGCATCGCTGGACGGCGCCACGGGCCCGGGCAGCAAGTCCGCCGGTGCCGGGTTCATTCCGTTGTTGATGGATGGGGCCCGGATGACCGTGCCCGGGTTCACCGGCTGGTCGCACGCCGCGCCGGGAGCAGGGCAGGTGAGGATCTGGTTCGGATCGCCGTACCACGGGTTGGTACCCAGCGGGACGTAGGGCTCTTCGCTGCGGCACGCTAGCGGGTTGGCCGCCCGCTTTCCGGGGACGTCGACGCAGGGGATATTCCGGGCGCCGCGGACGGTGTTTGCCGGAGTTTCCTGGGGCACCTTGCAGTACAGATCGTCCTCGACCGGCTTAAGGCTGGTGTCGGCCGGTGAACGCCACTCCGAGGCCGGGAGGAAGCCGGTCAGACAGGGCGGCGGTTGGTTGATCGACAGGGCGAGGTCCAGGGACGCCTCGCCCGGGAACGGCGACGCGACGGCCTGCCCGGCGGCAGCACCCTGCGGCAGCAGCACCAGAGCCTGTTCGACGCCCTTGTTGTACCGCTTGAGCATCTCGGTGATGATCGCCAGGTTCGCCAGCGTCTCCGGCAGCGCGTCCTGCACGTTCACGAACAGGGTGTTGAGTTGCTCCGTTGCCGGCGCCGCCTGCTGCAGTCCGCTGCGCAGCGCGGCATCCTGGTCCCGGGCCTGCGCCGTCAGTGAGTTCAGGTTCGCAGCCCACCGGTAGATCGCATCGGCGGACTGCACCTGGCTGGCGAAGATCGGCGGTGCGTTGTCGATGAGGTTGTTGACGCCGTCGATGTCGTCGTTGAGCGCGGTTACGAAAGACTCGGTGTTGCGCACCAAATCCTGCAGGGTCGGACCCAACCCTCCCACTGCTTGAGCGGTCTCATCGAGCAGATTCGGCAGCTTGTTGGCCGGGATGGCCGCCAGTGCCGCTTCAGCCCGATCCAGCGCAGGACCGATCGGGGTCGGGATCGTGCTGTTGGTGATGGTCTGCCCGGGCTGGAAGTACTCGCCCGATGCCCCGTCGGAGACCAGGTCGATGTACTGCTCGCCGACCGCGGTGACCGAACGGACGTTCGCGCTGGCGTTCAGCGGGATCTTGTACTTGTCACTGATGCTCAGCGTCGCCACCGCACCGGACTCGGTGGGTTGCACATCGGTCACCCGCCCGATCGTCGTGCCCCGGTAGGCGACGTTCGCGGTCTTGTACAGACCGCCGGCGGCCGGCAGCTCAACCTTGAGCGGATACTGCCCGATGCCCACCAGGTTCGGCACGCGCAGGTAGAACACGCTCAGCGCGATCAATGCCAGCACGGTCAAGATGCCGAAAAGCAGCAACTGGGTTTTGATGAAGCGAGTCAACACCATTCAGATCACGCCCCTAGTCGCCGCGCTCGATGAACGGTCCGCCACCATCGGTCATGTTCGGGTGCGGAGTGAACCGAACGTCGGGGATCATCGTCGCCGGGTCGCGGCCCCAGGACTGCTCGAGTGCCCGCAGCATGCCCGACACACCGGTACCCGTCAGCAATCCGTTGTCGACCGAACTCAAGGTGAGGTCGACATTCAGCGACAGGTTGATGTAGTCGCCGCGGATAACCTTCGGGATGTTGTCCAACGGGTACGGGTTGGTGATGATCAGCCGCATCGCGTCCAGGAAATACGGCGCGCCGCGGCCCAGCTGGACCAACGGACGTTGCAAGATGTCGAGGTTCGTGCTCAGATCCGCCTGCGCCGCCGTCAGCGTCTCGCTGGTGACCTTGCCGAATCGGCCCAACGCGGTGATCGCGTCGGCGAGTCGGTCCCGAGACCCGGCCAGATATTCGGCGAGCGGAGGCAAGTCGACGAGCAACTGGTCGAGCGTGCTGTTGCGGCTGGCCACGTAGGCGAACAGGTTGTTCGTCGACTCGATTGCCCGGGCGATGTCCTCGCGCTGCTTGTTGAGTTCGGCGGTGAACCCGTCGAGCTTGGTCAGGAACGACCGGATCTCCTCGGCGTTGCCGGTCAGCAGGTTGTTGACCTCGTTCTGGATGACTTCGAGGTTGGCGATGCCGCCGCCACGCAATACGGCGGCCAGGCTGGCCAACGTCCGCTCGACGGTCGGGAACGACGACGAGCGTTCGACGGGAATGGTGTCGCCGCTGCGCAGCGGCTCCGAGGACGGATTGGCCGGTGCCGCCAACTCGACATGCTGGGTGCCCAGGATGCTGCTCTGGCCGATCTTGGCAGTCGCGTTGGCAGGCAACTCGACGGTGTGGTCGACGCTGAGTGTCAGCGTCGGCACCCAATCCTTCAGTTCGATCTTGCGCACCGTGCCCACGAACACGTCGGCGACCCGGACCCGGCTGTTGACGTTAAGAGCCAAGGTGTCCGGTACCTGCACGAAGTAGGTCTGGGCGCCCTTCTCGCTACCCGGACCGAGATTGAGCGGAACGTTGGCGATGCCCTTCCACCCGCAGGACGTCAGGATCATCGCGGTCGCACCGAGTGCGAGACCGCGTAGCCCGAGTCGGCGGGAACGCTTCACCTGTTCGGTCACTGTCCGGCCCCCGTTTCGGCAGGTAGAGCGGGCGGTGCTGGCGGTGCCAGCATCGGGGCGGCGGGCGGCGCGGGTGCCGCCGGCGCCACCGTGCCGGGTGCCGGCGGGCCGATCTGCTGGGACACCGGCAACGGACCGGGAACCACGTCCGGGCCTGGTGCCGGGGCCGGCGGGGCCGGCGGGTACCACGGCGGCGGGAGCGGATTCTTCTGGTCATAGGAGTTCGACGGGGCCCCACCGCGCGGACCCGCAGCCGGGTACGACGCCGGGTCGGGTCCGCCCATCAACGCCGCCAGCGAATCCGGGGTCAGCATGTTGGCGGTGAACGGTTGCACCTTCACGCCCTGCATCCCCGGAGCGACGATCCAGCCGGGCTCGTGGTTGCCGTGCGAGAACAGGGTGTCGCGTGACCAGATACCGGGCACGGTGGTGTCCTTGTATCCGGGTGGCGGGCGCAGCCGCTCCTCGGAGTACGCCACGTACTTGGGCAGCGTGGATGCGCTGGCGAACTGATTGACCCCGAACGGCGGGTAGTTGAACTTCGTCGCATCCAGGATGGGCGCGAGATACTGCGCGCACAGCTCAGCAGAATCCTGGTAGCCCAACCGGCTGCCGGCCTGGATGGCGCTGCACAGGAACTGCATCGGGTTGGCCCAGTTGGCCACCGCTGGGATGGCCACGATCGAACCGTGCGTCGGGTGGTAGATCTGATTGGTGTTGGCCTGCAGCGTCGGGTAGACGTGCAATGCGGTTTCCAGACCGTTGCGGGCTTCCGGCTGCATCAGCGCGTTGGTCACATCCGCCAAGTTGTTGATGTTCGTGGACAGCAGCGAACCGTTGTCATCGACGAATTGGCGGGCGGTCTTGAGCAGGCGGTCGATCTCGACGAGCGCCTGGGCCAGCTCCTGATCGGAGTTGTCCAGGAGGCCGGTGAACTGGGCGAGGTCGTTGTTCAGCGCGACGAACTGCTGATCGCTCTGGTGCAGGGCGTTGACGAACACCGCGAGCGCGTTGGTCGTGGCGAAGAGGTCGCCCCGGCCGTCGTTGAGGGCGGCCACTGCATCCGACAAAGCCCGGAATGTGGTGTTGATCTGCTTGCCCTTGCCGTTCAGGTTGTCGGCGAGGGAGTCCACCACCTCGCCGAGTGCACCCTTGGGCTGGCTCGGGGTCGGCCCCAGTTCGGTGACGAGTCTGTCCAAGTTCCCGCGGATGTCGTCCCACTCCACCGGAACCTGGGTGCGCTCGATCGGGATCACGTCACCGGAGGCCAGGGTCGGGCCGCCGGTGAAAGGCGGATCCAACTGGAGCACACGGGAGGCCACGACGGTGGGGTTGAGCACCGACGCGACGGCGTCGGCCGGCACCTTGTACTTGCTGTCGAAGCTGAAGGTGACCTTCATCCGGTCGCCGTTGCCGGTCGGCTCGATCTTGTCGATGCTCCCGACCCGAACGCCCATGATCTGCACCCGGTCGCCCGGGTACACCGCGAGCGCGTCGGCGAACTCGGCGCTGACGGTGGTGGTGCTGGCCTTCTTGTACATCCGGTAGCCGATGATGGCCGCCAGCAGAGCCAGCACCAGGACGATGGCGGCGATCACGGCCCCGCCCCGGGAGACCTTGGACAGGCCCACGTTACGAACGGACATCGGCTAGGCACCTCCCGTTTCGAACGGCGCGATCGGCGGAACAGAGTTACCAGGACCAGGACCCGGCACCGGAACGGTGCGGGCTCCCGGCGGGCCGGGTGCCAGGGCCGGACCGGGTGCCCCCGGCACCAGCGGGCCGGGCTGCCCCGGCACTGCGGCGGCCGGTACACCGTGGTTGGGGACCTCAGCGGCCGGATTGCGCTCGGAGACTGCGACGTTGGGTGGTGGGTAACCACCGGGAACGGGGCCGTAGGGGCCCTGGGTCGCCGCCGCGCACGGCAGCGGGTTGCCCGGCGAGGGGATACCGCCCACCGGCGGTGTGTAGGAGCACGGCGCACCCGGTCCGACGGCGGGACCCGGGTTCTCCGGCGTCCCCTCGAACACCGGCGGAGCGGCCGGCGGGGCGCCGTTGGGCTGAGTCACGCCATTCGGGTCGGGGAACTGGTAGGCAGGCAGGCCCGCATTGCGCCAGAACTCCTCAGGGTCGATCCCGCGCTGCTTGAACGCCGCGTCGACCCAGGGCTGAATGATCTGGTACGGGAGAATGTTCACCAGCAATGTCTTGAAGTACGGCCCCGAGCCGATGCCCTCGGTCAGGGCGCCCATGAACTTCGAGGCCGTGGTGATCGAGTACGCCAGGTCGTCCTTGTGCTGGGCCAGCACGGTGCTGATGGTCTGCAACTGGGTCAGGACGTTGGTCAGGTTGGGGTTGTCAGCGATGAACCCTTCGAACTGCCGGGACACCAGGGTGATGTTCTGCAGCAGCACGTCGACTTCGCGGCTGCGCTGATTCACCGCGGAGAGCAGCACCTGCGCGTTGACCAGCAGCCGGTTGATCTGCTCACCGCGGTTGCCCAGGACGGACGCTGTTTTATTCGCCTGTACCAGCAGGTCTTTGAATGCGTCATCGCGCTTGCCGATCGTGTCGGAGAACCGGGCAACCCCGTCAAGGGCGGCCTTGAGTTCGGGCTGGCTGGCGTCGAGGGTCTCACTCAATGCATTCAGCGACCGCTTGACGGCATCGAGGTCCCACTGGCTGGTGTTGGTGGTCAACTCCGAGAATGCGTCGTACAACTGGTACGGCGTGGTGCTCTGCTCGAGCGGCAACAATCCGTTGACCGCAAGCGGCTTGGTGCCGCGCGGGTCGATCTCCATGACCCGCTTACCCAGAATGGTGTCGGTGCGGATCGACAACCGACTGTCGGTGCCGATGCGGTACTTGCCCAGGGTGAACCCGACCTTGACCCGGTCGCCGTCGATATCGATCGACTTGATCTGGCCCACGTCGAACCCGCTGATGCGGACCTTATCCCCGGGAGCCGAACCTGCGGAGTCGGAGAAGTGCGCGTAGTACATCGGCTTGGCGAACAGCATCGGGATGCTGGCGAAGCTCTGGCCGACGGCAACCACCATGACCACGATCAGCAGGCCCAACAGGCCTAGCCGAACCCGGTTGTCGGTTTGGAGGGTCCTCATTGCGGCGTGCACCTCCCCGTCGGCTGCTTGGTGATCCGGACGTTGCGAACCGGGCCACCGGGCTGCAGACCGTTGAGGGTCAGGGTGAGGTCGCACAGGTAGAAGTTGAAGAAGTCACCATAGATGCCGCCGGCCCGGCCGATCAGGTTGATCGCCGTCGGGTACTCCGTGAGGAGCTTGTCGAGACGTTCCGGCTGGTCGGCGAACGGCTGCTGGATGACCTCGAGCTTTTGGAGGGTCTGCTGCAGGCGGGGCCGTTCGTCGCTGAGCAAGCCGGCCAGTGCCGTCGAGGAGTTGCTGATGTCGGCGATGGCCTGGGCCAGCGGATCGGCCCGGTTCTTCAGGCCGGTCACCAGGATTTCCAGGTTGTTCACCGTCGAGTCGAATTCCCGCTGATGCCGGTTCACTGTCGTCAGCACGGTGTTGAGGTTGGTGATGACCTCTCCGATGGCACGGTCGCGGTCGGCCAGCGTCGAGGTCAACTGCGCGGTCTGGCTCAGGATGTTCGCGACGGTACCGCCCTGACCCTGGAAGACCGTCACCAGCGAGGTGGCGATGTTGTTGACCTTCTCCGGATCAAGCGACTTGAAGAGCGGCTTGAATCCGCCGATGAGCGCATCGAGGTCCAGCGCCGGGGTGGTGCGGGCCAGCGGAATGACGCCCCCGGGCGGAAGCACCTGATCCGCACCCTCACCGCTGCCCCGGTCAAGGTTGACGTAGCGCTCGCCGATGAGGTTGGCGTAGCGGATCTGCGCGGTGCTCGACTGATACAGCGGAAGCGACTTGTCGACATTGAGCCTGACCGTCACCCGCTGGCCGTTCTCGGCGAGTGTCACGTCCTTGACCTTGCCGACCTCCACGCCACCGGCGCGGACGAACTGGCCAGGCTTCAAACCGCTGCCGTTGCTGAAATCTGCGGTGTAGGTGTTGAACCGCTGGAAGCGCAGCTGGCCGAAGACCACGACGAGCAGGGCCGTGCACAACGCCAGGATCGTCGCAACGATGCCGAGTTTGATAAGTGTTCCGCGGATGCTCATGGGTTGATCGTGTTCTCCCCGAACTGGCGGCCCCAGACGTACTCGGTGAGGAGCGGCTGCCCGATCTCGAAGTGGTTGTACGGAGCAATGCTGGCACCGGTGTCAGTGACCAGGGTGGGTGCCGGCCAGAAGTCCCGGGTGACCGGCTGCCAGCAACCCGGCGCCCCGCCGGGGCCGCCACGGGCATTCACCCGCGGCAGGTTATCCGGATAGATGTAAGGGTTCGGGGCGCCGATCAGCTTGGCGTGGTCAGCCAGCGAGTAGCCGTTTCCACCGAATCCGTCGAGGGCCTTCGGCAGCAGTTCCGCGTAATTGCGAATCATGCAGAACAGCGCCGGGCTGTAGGTGTTCAGTGTTCGCGAGGTGGTCACCAGGTCAGACAGGGTACGGACCAGGTAGGGGGCCCCCCGCTCGAAGACGTCGGCGCCGGTGTTTCCGAAACCAGCCGCGGCGAGCAGGGCGGCGTCGAGATCACCGCGCTGGTCGTTGAGGGTCCGGATCGTGGTCAAAGCGTTGTCCAGGGCGTCCCAGAGATCCGGTCCGGCTGCGGTGTAGACATCGGCAAAACCTGCGAGTTGCTGGAGGCCGTACTGCAGTCTCGGAAGTCGCGGGGTCAGGTTATCCATCGCCACGTTGGCCTTGCCGATGGTCTCGCCAAGTTTGGTGCCCAGACCGGTGAGCGCCTCAGCAGTCGCCGACAGCGTCAGGTTGAGCTTGACCGGGTCGATGCTCTCCGCCAGGTTGGTCACTGTCTCGAACAGCGTATTGAACTCGGTTGTCGTGCTGCGCGCGTCGATGACCTGGGAACTGCTGACGCGCTCCGGAGAGGGATTCTTGGGGGTTGACAGTGAGACGAACTTGTTGCCAAAGATCGTCGTCGCCTGAATGTCGGCGTCGACGTTAGACGGAATCAGCGGGATGAACTTCGGCTTGACCTCGAGCGCGAACTTCGCGGCCTGGGTCCCGTCCACGACCGTCGGCTCGATCCGCGTGACGCGGCCGATTTCTACTCCGTTGTAGGTGACCTTCGCGTTGGGGTCCATCACCAGACCCGCCCGGGCCGCCACCATGGTCAGCTCGGTCTTCGGGGTCAACGTGCCCCGGAACTGCAGCAGCAGGAAGGTGACGATCAGGGCCAGCACCAGTAAGAAGATGAGTCCCGCCAGCCGTAGTGGCGGTGTCCGCGTGTCGTTCAGAGGCGCAGTCATGTCGCTACACCGTCAGGTTGAAGTTCGGGTTGGTGCCGTACAGCGCCAACGAAGCGAAGAGAACCACGAACTGAATCAGAACCAGCGACGCACGCATCGACTTGCCGACCGCCTCACCCACGCCGACCGGGCCTCCGGAGGCGTTGTAGCCGAAGTAGCAGTGATTGATCATGACGAACACGGATATGACGATGACCACGACGAACGACCAGAAAACGTCGTTGGGCCGCAGGAACGTGTGGAAGTAGTGCAGATAGGTTCCCGACGACTGCCCGTAGAGCACCGTGGTGGTCAACTGCGCAGCCAGGAAGGCCATGATCAGCGACATCGCGTAGAGCGGGATGATCACCACGGCCGCCGCGACGAGGCGGGTGGACACTAAGTAGGAGATGGACTTGATGCCCATCACTTCCAGTGCATCGATCTCCTCGGAGATGCGCATGGCACCCAACTCGGCTGTCGCACCGGCCCCCACGGTGGCTGCCAGCGACTGCCCGGTGACCACGGGCGCGGTGAGGCGCACGTTGACCATGGCGGCGAGGAAGCCGGTGAACGCCTCGACCCCGATGTTGCCCAGCGAGGCAAAACCCTGGATGGCGATCAGCGATCCGGCTGAGAGCGTGACGAAACCGACGATGGCGACCGTACCGCCGACCACCGCCATCGCACCCGCGCCCATCCCGACTTCGGCGATCAGACGGATGATCTCTTTGGGGTAGTGCCGGACCGCATGCCCGATCTCCCGGATGGCCTCGATGGCGAACCAGGCGACCTTTCCGGTCGAGTCCAGGAATTTACCGGGTGCCTTGGCCCACTTGTCCGAGATTCCCGGGAACCGCGCCGGGATCGCCGCTTGGGGGTTTGCCGTTGCCGTTGCCATCTATCGCCCCGTCCCGAACCGCACACCGATTGTCGTGAAGATGACGTTCACGGCGAACAATGCGACCACGCAGAGCACCAGGGTCTCGTTCACCGCGATGCCCACACCCTTGGCTCCACCGCCCACTGTGAGGCCGCGGTAGCACCCGACCAGGCCGGCGATCAAGCCGAAGGCGACGGCCTTGGCCACCGCGATGATCACCTCGGGCAGTCCGGTGATCAAGGTCAAGGTCTGAAGGTAAGCGCCCGCCGAGATGTTCTGCAGGTAGACGCCGAAGATGAAGCTGCCCACCAGGCCGATGGTGATCACGGCGCCGTTGAGTAGCACCGAGACCAGCGTTGCCGCCGCGACCCGGGGTACGACCAGACGGTGGATGGGGTCGATGCCGAGCACTTCGAGTGCGTCGATCTCCTCGCGGATGGTGCGGGCTCCCAGGTCGGCGCAGATGGCCGTGGATCCGGCGCCCGCCACCACCAGAACGGTTACCAACGGGCCGAGCTGGGTGACCGAGGCCAGGGCCGCACCGGCGCCGGAGACGTCGGCGGCGCCGAACTCGGTCAGCAGCAGGTTGAAGATGAAGATGATCAGAACGGTGAGCGGGATCGACATGGCGAAGGTGGGCAGCAATGCCACCGTCATCAGGAACCAGCTGTAGTTCAGGAACTCTTTCCATTGGAACGGCCGCGCCAGCGCCTTGGCGGTCAGGACGCACATCCGGAAAAACCCGCCCATTGCCTGCATGGGCCCGTTGAACCGCTTGCGAAGGAAGCTTGTCGAAGCGGTCACCGCAGGACCGCCCCGTTGAGGGTGCGCCGGTCGTCGCGGCGTAACGGCAGACCGTTCGGCACGCACCCCTCCTTTGACCTAGCAACTGTGACCGCAGCCTCCCCTACGTGACGTAGTAAGGAAGACCACAGGAATGTACCCGATGCTTCGGAGGTGTCATATCGCAACGGCACTATTGCCTCCCCGCCGGTGTTCCCGACCCGCCGAAAAGCGCTCTCAACTGGGTCTTCAGCACCTTGCCAGCGGGATTACGGGGCAGCGCGTCGACGATCTCGAGAAATTTGGGCTGCTTGTAGCGGGCCAGATGCTCGTCCATGAACCCGGCGAGATCCTCCAGCCGTAGCTCCTCGCTGACAGCGGCGACCGCGACCGGCACCTCACCCCATCTCTCGTCGGGACGGCCGATCACGGCCACCTCGATGATCGCCGGGTGACCGGCCAGCACGTTCTCGACCTCGGCACAGTAGACGTTCTCGCCGCCGGAGATGATCATGTCCTTCTTGCGGTCGACAACCCAGATGTAGCCCTCATCGTCGCTGCGGACTAGGTCCCCGGAGTGAAACCAGCCGCCAGCGAATGCTTCGGCGGTGGCGTGCGGCTTGTTCCAGTAGCCCGCCATGAGAGTTGGTGCCCGGTAGACGATTTCGCCGACCTCACCCACCGGTACATCGTTCATGTTGTCGTCGACGATGCGCGCCGCGACGGTGGGGATCACCTTGCCCACCGAACCCAACTTCCGAATCGCGTCATCACCGAGCAGCATGCAGGTGACCGGCGACATCTCGGTCTGTCCGAAAGCTGCGAGGATCCTGCAGTCGGGAAAGGTCTCGGCCATCTGACGCAACAGGGTGTCCGACGCCGGCGCCGCCCCCCACGACAGGTTTCGCAGTCGAAGATTCCGGGGCCGGGCCTGCTGTTCAGCGCAGACCGCCTGCCATTGGGCGGGCACCAGAAAGATCCCGCTGACCCGTTCGGCCTCCAGGACATCGAGCAGGCCGCCGGGATCGAATCCGCCGAGCGGGTGGATCACGGTCGGTATGCCCATCGTCATCCCCGGCAGCACATTGCCGATTCCGGCGATGTGGAACAGCGGCACACCGATGAATCCGACGTCGTTGTTGATGTCCGGCGCGTAGGTGTAGATCGCCGTCATGACCTGGCCGGCCAGATTGGTGTGGGTCAGCACCGCACCCTTGGGGTGCCCGGTCGTCCCCGAGGTGTACATGATCAGTGCCGGGCTGTCACCGGGGATGTCGACGGGCGGCGCCGGTTCACCCTCCTCGGCGATGAGTTCCTCGTATCCGAGCACCCCACCGTCGCCAGCCGAATCCGCCACGATCACCGTCGACAGCGCCGGGGTGATGTCACCGAGCGCGGCGGCGACCGGCGCCAGCGCAGGTTCGGTAACCAGCACCGCTGCCCCGCAGTCGTCGACGAGATAAGCGAGTTCAGGCGGGGTGAGCCGGAAGTTCACCGGCACAGCGATGGCCCCCAACATCGTTGCGGCAAGGCAGGTTTCGACGAATTCAGGCCGATTGAGCATCAGGATCATCACCCGGTCGCCGCTGCCGACACCGCGACGATGCAGGGCAGCGGCCAGGGCGCTGACCCGGCGGTGCAGGTCGACCCAGGTGGCTGTCGTTCCCATGAAGCGCAGCGCGGTGGCATTGGGTTGCATAAGAGCGTGTCGCGACAGCTGGGTGATCCAGTTCTGCCGCCGGGACAGATAGGGCTGCTCGATGCTCGCCTGCCCCGGTGCTGTATCCATCGCGTTCCAGCTTGCGTCACCGCCGCCGAAAGACGGCGCGAAACGCCGGAATCACGCGGCGGAAATCTCCTCTAGATGCCCGGCCTCAACTGCTCGGCACGCGTTTTGAGGTTTCCGGCCAGATGATCCAGGGCGTCACTGACGATCTTTTTCACCATCACTGCCGGCACCCCGGGAATCGAGGTTTCCACATCCAGGTCCACGGTCAGCAGGCTCGAGGGACCCATTTCCACCACCGAGAACAGTTGGTGCTGTTGAGAGAACAGCTCGCCCTGCTGCATCACGGTCTGAATCTGCCCGGGGCCGGGGTAGTAGACCGCGTGGATGTAGGTACCCGGCTGGCCCTGAATCTCAGTGTCGATACGCAGCTGGCTGGGCCGGCCGTCGTTGTAGCGGGCCAGGATGTAGACGGCTTTGACCTCGTCATTCCACTGCGGGTAGGCCTCGAAGTCGGCCACGATCGCCAGGATGGCGGCGGCATCGGCGTCGACCTCGACGGTCTTGCTGACCAGCGGCATCAGACGTGCGCCTTCTTCTGCCCGGCGGCCTGGGCCTCGCCCAGTGGGCTGTCGGTGCGGATCCCCTCATCTCGGATCAGCCCCCGCAGTAGAGCGGTGCTGAACTCGGCGGCGATCTCGGTGGCGGTGCGGCGACCATCAGGGCGCAGCCACCGATAGGCGCCCATCGTCATGCCGATGTAGCCCAGCGCGACCACGTGCGAATCGCAATCGAAGAACTCCCCACTGGCGATACCACGGTCGATCAGGCCGGCGACGTGCTCGTAGACCTGCGTCTCCTTTTCCCGCACCTCGGTGACCTGTTCCTCGGTGAACCACTCGGTGATGTAGGGCTGCTCCTGGAAGTACACCGCCGCCGCGTCGGGGTTGTCGGCAATGTTCCGCAACAGTCGGGCCGTGTACTGGTAGAGCGCCTCACGGGCGGTCCACGCCGGATCGTCGTGCACCGCGGCCAGGGTGTTCTCCGCCGCCTGCCGGTAGATGTCGAACAGGATCAGCGACTTGCTGGCGTAGTAGTGGTACACGGTCGCCTTGTTCAGGCCGACCACGTCGGCGACGTCATCCATCCGGGTGCCGTGGTAGCCGCGCGCGGCGAACAGCCTGGTGGCGACAGCCAGCAACTCCTCGCGCCGGGTCGTCCCGTTCTCCGGTGGCATCAGGCCCTCCCTATCAACTGGTTGGACAGTCTAGGCAATGGCCGCCTATCGGCCCTGCTGCGCACCCGTAGGGGATAGAATCCCGTCGGACGCCTAGGAGGTCAGCCATGAATTTCGATCCGCAACCGGACTACGACGCGACCGATGAGATCGAGTACTTCTTCAGTTGGCTGCCGTGGGCGCTGCGCGGGACCGACTGGACCGGCACCCCGGCTTACCCGCCGGTCTGACCCAACACCACCGTTTTCAACGCCGCCCTGAACCCGTCGGGGATCGGCATCGGACCGTCGTCTGCGAGCAGCACCAGCACGGTGTCACAAACCCCGATACAGGAGCCGTCCACGAACAGCCCGGTCGAGGCTGTGAACGACGTGCGCCCTATGCGGCCGACACCCGCCCCGGTCTGAATCAGGGCCGGCCAATGCGCCTCTGCCAGAAAGTGCACCGCGTTCTGTGAGGTGACCAGGCGGAATTGGCGGGCACCCGCACGGTATGCCTGGGGAAAAAGTCGCCGGTTCATGGTTGCCCGGGCGTTCTCGTGCAGCGACTCCAACGCGAGGTTGTTCAGATGCGCATTGGCGTCCATATCGCCGTAGCGGGCGGCGATCTCATCGACGACCGGGTAGCAGTCCAGCCTGAGCCTCATCGGATCGGGCCGCGGCGCCGTTGTGGTCCAGTCGGACGTCCAGTCGTTCACAAGATGGCGAGCCTAACAACGCTGATCAATGTCCGACCGTGTCAATGTCCGCACGTTGACTCACGTCAAGATGCGCGCGAAGGTTGGTTCGTTGCCTCACGTGAGCGTGCGCGTTTGGTGATTGGTGCGGGGACTCCGGTGAGGGCTGGGATTGATCAACGAGTAGGTCCGCTTGAGTGCCACGACGCGCTCTACGGCGATGCCTGGGTGCCCGACTGCCCTATGAAACGGGGTGGTGGCCGTGTCGTGTTTCCTGGACACCTTGGCGCCCGTGCGGACTTTGGAGAGCAGTTTCTGCTGGGGGTGGAAGAAGTTGGTCAGCTTCGACTGCAGTTGCCAGATCTCGTTGAGCAGCAACAACTCTGTGGCGGTGTCGTAGCGGTGGTAGCCGACCACGGTGCGGACCACCGCCCAGTTCTTCTGCTCGACGTGGCAGCCGTCGTTTTTGTTGCCCGGCCGGGAGCGGGTGAAGGTGATGTTGCGGTTGTCGCACCATGCCAGCAGTTCTTCGTTGATGAACTCCGATCCGTTGTCACAGTCCACGCCGAGGATCGGGAACGGCATCGCCGCAGCGATGTGATTGAGGGCGGCCACCACGGTCTTGGCGGCCCGGTCCGGCAGCGAGCGATTCTCGGTCCACCCGGTGGCGATGTCGGTGACCGTGAGCGTGAAGGCATGGCCCCCACCGCGATGCCCGCCGTCGTGAAACACGGTGTCGATCTCGACGAAGCCGGGCACGGCGTCGTCCCATTCGGCCCAGGTACGCACCGGGATCTGACTTTTGAGCAGCGACCCCGGTTTGGTGCCCACCCGCCCCCTGACTTTGTGCTTGGCCCGCTCATCGGCCAGTCGGCGGTCGATGGTGGCCGCCGACATCGACACCAGCAACGCCGCGGTCTGATCACTGATCACCAACTCCCCGAAGTGGCGCAGCACGGCCACCAGTTCGGCGAGCATGGGGGCAAGCCGTTTGCCGGCGGGCATCCCCAGCACCGTCCAACAGACCGTCAAAGCGGCAATGAACCTCGGGACCGTACCGCACCGGCCGGGGCCGGCGAACGGTGGCGACCCGAGGCGCCCGCGCCGCCGCGAGCGCCTTCCGGGCGTGGCTGCGATGCCAGCCGGTATTCGCGCAGAGCTCATCGAGGATCCTGCTCTTCTGGCCCTTGCCGGCCTCCTGGTAGCGCGTCGCCGCTGCCAGTGTCACCGCTCTGCGCTCGCCCAATGTCAATCCCATCGTCTGGGCCTACCGAAGTCATTGCTGACCGATCCGGCAGACGCGCCGTCCACACGCGCATTTCCGATGAGGCAACGAAGCACCCATTCACGCGCACTTCTGATGAGGCAATTCGGTCCGCACGTGCGCCTAACCGAAAACATGTTCGATTCACTTCGCGAGTCGCAGCTGCTGGCCGGTATGTCCGCTGCTCAGCACGACGAGCGGGTGGCGACGGCGCGACGCATCCTTCTCGCTGGGCGGCTGTGCCAGTTGCGGATGGCCGCGGTGGACGATGCGGAGCGCTTCCAGTGGTGTATCGACAACTGGGAGGCGGTGGCCGCCGAGGTGGGTGCAGAACTGGGCATCAGCCGCGGGCGCGCCTCGGCTCAGATGAACTACGGGGTGGAGTTACTCGAACGGCTGCCCCGGCTGGGCGCGACGTTCGCCGCCGGGCAGATCGAATTCCGGGCGATCGCCGCGGTGGTGTTTCGCACCGGACTGATCACCGACGCCGAAATACTCACCCGAATCGACGATGCGCTATCTCGGCGGGCACGTGCCTGGAATGCGCTGTCGCGCAAACGGTTAGCCGATGCGATTGATTGGCTGGTCGCCGAACTGGACCCTGCGGCGCTTCGCAGCGCCCGGCCCGCCGAGCAGGACCGGCACATAGAGTTCGGCCCGGCCCGCGACGGGATGGTCGAGTTCTGGGGTGCCATGCGCGCCCCCGACGCCGCGGCCCTCGAACGCACCCTCGACCGCCTGTCCGGCGCCGTATGCGCCACCGACCCGCGCACGAAACGGCAGCGCCGCGCCGACGCCCTGGCGACCCTGGCCGGCACCACCGCCACCATGTCGTGCGAGTGCGGCCTCTCCGACTGCCCCGCCACCGACGCCACACCCCCACCAGCGGTGGTCATTCATCTGATCGCCGAAACGGCCACCTCCAGCGGGCACGGCGACACCCCCGCGTATCTGCCCGGCTACGGCACCGTCCCACCGGCGATGCTGCGCGAACTGGCCCAGCGCGCAACTCTGCGTCCCCTGAACCCCTCGGCCCTGATGTGTCCCGAAGCGCGCTACCGGCCCTCGGCGACGTTGGCCGAGTTCATCCGCTGCCGAGACCTGCACTGCCGCTTCCCCGGGTGCGACAAACCCGCCGAGTACTGCGACATCGACCACACCGTGCCCTGGCACCAAGGCGGCCTCACACACCCCTGCAACCTGGCATTACTCTGCCGTGCTCACCATCTACTGAAAACCTTCTGGACAGGGCGGACCGGCTGGAGCGAACAGCAACGCGGCGACGGCACCATCGTGTGGACGTCTCCGTCGGGGCGCTCCTACACGACCGTCCCCGGCGGGGCACTCTTCTTCCCCCACCTGATCCAACCCACCGGCGAGTTGACACCCACGATTCGACAGACAGGTTCAACCCCGGGCCGGACGCTGGTGATGCCTACCCGCCAACGCAGTCGGGCCGACGAACGCGCCGCCCGAATCCGTTGGGAGCGCGGGCTCAACGAAGCCCGCTGGGCCGCTGATCCGCCGCCCTTCTAGCAGTGCTCTACAACGCCTTCAGTTCCTCGATGACCTCACCGACCGACTTCTTGGCGTCCCCGAAGAGCATGGAGGTACCGGTGCCGAAGAACAGTGGGTTCTCGATACCGGCGTAGCCCGATGACATCGACCGCTTGAGCACGATCACCGACCGGGACTGGTCGACGTTGAGGATGGGCATCCCGAATATCGGACTGGACGGGTCGGTGCGCGCCGCCGGGTTGGTGACGTCGTTGGCGCCGATAACCATGGTGACGTCGGTGCGCGGGAACTCACCGTTGATGTCGTCCATTTCCTTCATCGCGTCGTAGTCGACATCGGCCTCGGCGAGCAGCACGTTCATATGGCCGGGCATCCGGCCGGCCACCGGGTGGATGGCGAACTTGACCTCCACGCCCTTCTCCTCCAGCAGGTCGGCCATCTCCTTGACCGCATGTTGTGCCTGGGCGACGGCAAGCCCATATCCGGGCACCACGATCACCTGGTTGGCGTAGGCCATCTGAATGGCGGCGTCCGCCGCCGAAGTCGCCTTGACGGTGCCCTGCTCGGCACCGGCCGGTCCGCCGACCGCGTCCGTACCGCCGAACGACCCGAACACGATCGCCGGGATGGAGCGGTTCATCGCGACCGCCATCAGGTTGGTCAGGATCGAACCCGACGCGCCGACGATCATGCCGGCGACGATCATGGCGGTGTTGTTCAGTGCTAAACCCGCTGCGGCGGCTGATAACCCGGTCAGCGCGTTGAGCAGAGAGATCACCACCGGCATGTCGGCCCCGCCGATGGGGAACACCACGAACAGGCCCATCAGACCGGCCAGCACCAGCAGAAGCACGATCCACCATGTCGACAGCCCGGCGTTGATGCCGATGAACACCGCGACACCCACCGCAGCGATCAGCAGAACGATGTTGGCGGCTTGGAAAAGCTTGGCGCTCTTGACGAACGCCTTCTCGACGTTCTTCGGGATGATGTTTTCCTGAAGCTTCGCGAAGGCGACCAGCGAACCCCAGAACGACACCGAGCCGATGATCGCCGCGAACAGCGATCCGACAATCAGCGCAACGGTCGGGGTCTGTTCCGGCTTGAAGTGCGAGAAACCCTTAGTCTCAATGAATTCCGCCCAGGCTATGAGCGCAACGGTGCCGCCGCCTACGCCGTTGAACAGCGCGACGAGCTGCGGCATGGCGGTCATCTTGGTCTTCTTGGCCGGCGGCACACCCAGGATCACGCCGATCGCCAGACCGGCGATGATCAGGATCCAGTTGATCGCCGCGGTATCCCGAACCTTGATCAGCGTGGCCACGACGGCAATGCCCATACCGACTGCGGCGATCCAGTTGCCGCGCACCGCGGTCTTCGGTCCGGTCAGCCCCATCAGGCCGTAGATGAAGAGGCCGAACGCGAAAATGTAGAGAACGTCGACGACGTAAGTCACTTCGCGAGCTCCTTGCTTGATGCGGACGCGTTCGACTCAGGGAGCTCCTTCTTCCTGCTCTTGAACATGCCCAGCATGCGGTCGGTCACCAGGAATCCGCCGATGACGTTGAGGGTGCCGAACACCAGCGCGACGAAGCAGATGACTCGCACACCCCAGCTGGCGTCAGCCGGCAGGTTCCCCAGAACCAGCAGCGCGCCGAGGACGACGATGCCGTGGATGGCGTTGGTGCCCGACATCAGCGGGGTGTGCAGGGTGTTGGGCACCTTGGAGATCACGGCGAAACCGACGAAACCAGCCAGCACCAGGATCGCCAGATTGGCCAATAACTGTGTGTACATCAGTGACCCCTTGTGACACAGGAGGCCTCGATGACCTCATCAGAGAAATCCGGCGCCAGAACGCCGTCGGTGATCAGAAGTTCCAGCAGCGAGGTGAGGTTCTTGGAGTACAACTCGCTGGCATGCTCGGGCATGGTGGCCGGCAGGTTCAGCGGAGAAGTGATGGTCACGCCGTGCTTGACGACGGTCTGGCCGGGCTCGGTGAGTTCGCAGTTGCCACCGGTCTCGCCGGCCAGGTCGACGACGACGCTGCCGGGCTTCATACCCTGCACCGCTGCGGCGGTCACCAGTCGCGGCGCCGGTCGGCCGGGCACCAGGGCCGTGGTGATCACCACGTCAAAGCCGCCGATGGCCTCCTCGAGTCTCTGCTGCTGCTGCGCGCGCTCATCCTCGGTCAGTTCGCGGGCATAACCGCCTTCACCGGCGGCGTCGATACCGAGATTGAGCCACTGGGCACCCACTGAGCGCACCTGGTCGGCGACCTCCGGGCGGACGTCGTAGCCGGTGGTCTTGGCGCCGAGACGCTTGGCGGTGGCCAGTGCCTGCAGACCGGCCACGCCTACGCCGAGGACCAGCACACTGGCCGGTTTCACTGTGCCCGCCGCGGTGGTCAGCATCGGGAAGAACCGGGTGGACTCGCTGGCCGCGAGCAGCACCGATTTGTAGCCGGCCACATTGGCCTGCGAGGACAACGCATCCATCGCCTGTGCCCGAGAGATCCGCGGGATCGCCTCGACCGCGAAGGCCTGCACCCCGGCGGCTGTGAGGGCCTCGATCTGGTTGTCGGCATTGCGCGGGGCCAGGAAGCCGATCAGCGTCTGCCCGGATCGAAGCCTGGCCACCTCATGGGCCGTCGGTGGAGCCACCTTGACCACCACGTCGCACCCCCAGGCGTCGCCGATGGTGGCACCGGCCGCGGTGTAGAGGTCGTCGGGCAGTAGAGCGCTATCGCCGGCGCCGGACTCCACCACCACGGCGACGCCCGTGTTGACCAGCGTCGCCACCGCCTTGGGAACCAGCGCCACCCGGCGCTCGTCGGCGTCCGACTCGGCGACGACTCCAATTGTCGTCTGGGTAATTGTCATGGAACTGTGCGCGCACTTTCTCGCAGAGGACTTTGCGGCGGATCACTCCCGCCGCCCGGCATACCCTAACCGCTGGCAGCAGCGGATTCCCAAGCCGAACGGCCCGCCAAATGCGAGTGAACTCTGTGTCCCCCTATCGGACGACCCCGCTGTCGGCCCATCCGGCGACTGTGATGAAACCGCCTGAAAACGGCTTTACGCTTTGCAAATAGGCCTAGACGGCCAACCGGAAAGGACGCTCTGATGGACTTCGCTAGAAGCACTGCCGCCCGATTCGTTGGCCGAGTGGGAAGCCTGGCGGTGGCCCTCGGGGTGGGGGTTGTCATCGGCGGTCAGGGCGTCGCGGCGGCCGACACCCGAACGGACACCGACACCTCCGACAACGCCCCCGCGATGGAGTCCCGCGGGAACTCGACGCGGGACGCGGTGGTCGCCCGCCAAGCGGCAGCAACGCAGACGGACCCCGGGCATGGCGCCACCCGGCAGACAAGCGGCACGCAGGCAGCACCACGGCGTGAAAGCCGCCGCCCCCGGGGCGAGGCTCCTCCGGCGGCGTCGACGGTCACCGCGGGCCAGCGCCCCGCCTCAGGCGCCCCAACGTCCGGTCCCACCGACCGGCTACCTGCGAAGGTGTCGGCGATGCCTGTGCCCAACACGGCGGTTCATCGTGCGATGGGGGGGGCCCCCACGATCGCCGAATTGCCCTCCGGGCCCGCTGCGGTCACCGCACGCGTCGTGCAGGCCCCGGTGCCGACGGCCGCCGCGCCGCCCGCAGCCCTTCGCTCCGTGCCCGCTTCGATCAGCGGAGCCGTCGCGCAGGCCCCGGTACCGACGGCCGCCGCGGCGCCTGTGACTGCTGCCCTGTCGGCCTTCCTCGCCCCGTTCACCGGATTGGGCGGCGGGTTGCCGCTGCAGTCCCCCACGCCTTGGGCAGCGCTGGCGGTCGCCCGCCGACTCGGCCGCTCCGACGCCCCGTCACCCGGTGCTCCGCGCCCTGTAGCCGCGGTGGCTTACCCGTCGGCAACTACCGGAACCACCACGAAGATCACCTGGGCATGGGGAACCAACCCGGTGCTCAGCTTCAGACCCGCCACCGACAAACTGGACTTCGGCTGGATGGGACCGAGCGCCTTCGATGTCACCGAGGCTTCCGGTTCGACAAAGATTGCGATAGTCGGCAACAACCACAGTTACACGCTGCAGAATGTGCCGTTGGCTCAGCTGACGATGACCAACATCGTCGCCAACGATGCCGGGACGGTCAGCAAGTGGAAGGGCCTGATCGCAGCCGCGCAGACCACCACTCCGACGGTCTCCATCGCCAGTGCGTCTGTGGCCGAGGGGAACTCAGGCAGCTCAATCGCTGCGTTCACAGTGACGCTGTCCAAGGCCTCGACCCGGTCGGTCACTGTCGGGTACGGGACCGGCAACGGCACCGCCACCGCCGGCTCGGACTACACAGCGACATCGGGAACACTCACCTTCGCCCCCGGAGTGACCTCGACTAAGGTCAACGTAGCCGTGATCGGTGACACCGCCGTCGAAGCCAACGAGACCTTTACCGTCACCCTCAGCGCACCGTCCGGGGTCACTCTGGGCAACGCAACCGCCACCGGCACCATCACCAATGACGACACCGCTGTCGTCGTCACACCCCCCGCGGTGTCTATCGCCAATGCCACCGTCGCCGAGGGTAATTCGGGGTCGACGACACTGGCCTTCAACGTGTCGCTGTCCAAGGCATCCGACAAGACGGTCACGGTCGGCTACAGCACCACCAACGGCAGCGCCACCGCCGGGCAGGACTACACCGCGAAGTCGGGCACTCTGACCTTCGCGCCGGGGACCACCGCCCAGCAGGTCAGCGTCGCCGTCACCGGCGACACCACCGTCGAACCCAACGAGACGCTGTCGGTGACCCTGGCCGGACCCAGCAACGCGACACTGGGCACCGCCACCGCGACGGGCACCATCACCAACGACGACACCTCCACTGTGCCGCCGACCACATCCGACAGATGGGGCAACGCGTTCTACGCGCCGTACGTCGACATGGGCGGCTGGCCGGTGCCCGACCTGTTGGCGATCAGCCAGACCAACGGCGGCGGGTCGCTGTTCACCGCGGCCTTCATGCAGGCCACCCCCGACGGCAAACTCGCCTGGGCCGGACTCAACGCACTGGAACCGGGCGCCGACAACGATCAGGCCCGGGCCATCAACCGCTCGATCAAGGCGCTGCAGGCCGCCGGCGGGGACGTCATGGTCTCCTTGGGCGGGGTCGCCGGGGTCAGCCTGGCCGAGTGGGGTTCGCGGCGCGGGATGACCGCCACGCAGCTAGCCACGGCCTACGCCGGGGTGGTCGACACCTACGGAATCAATCATCTCGACTTCGACATCGAGGGCGCGGCGGTGACCGATCAGGCGGCGATCGCGCTGCACAGCCAGGCGCTGAAGATCCTGCAGCAGTCCAAGCCTGACCTGAAGGTCTGGTACACGCTGCCGGTGCTGCCGACCGGTCTGACCGCCGACGGCATCAAAGTCGTCGACTCGGCGTTGAAGGCCGGCGTCACGCTAGCCGGGGTGAACGTGATGGCGATGGATTACGGCGAGTCCGCCGCACCCACCTCCGGTCCGAACGCCAAGAGCATGGGCGCCTACGCAATCGAGTCCGCGGAGTCCACCTACGCCCAGATGAACCGGCTTTTCGGCAGCTACGGCAAGACCTTCGGTTACGCCAACCTGGGTGTGACGCCGATGCTCGGGGTCAACGACGTGCTGTCGGAGGTCTTCACCCTCGCCGACGCGCAAGTGCTCGAGAACTACGCCCGGACCAAGGGCATCGGGATGCTGGCGCTGTGGTCGGTCACTCGCGACACACCCGGCCCACTCGGGGTGTCCACCTACACCCACTCCGGCCTGAGCGCGCCGGCCGGCAGCTTCGCGAAGATCCTCAATGACTACGGCACCGTCAACCCGTTGACCTACACCGGCACCGGCGGCACCGGCGGGGGCACCGCCACCCCGGTCACCGGCGGCACCACCACGAAGATCGGCTGGAACTGGGGCAGCAACGCCGTGTTGAGTTTCGACCCGGCCAAGGACAAACTCGATTTCGTCTGGATGGGCCCGAGCTACTTCAACATCAGCGAAGCATCCGGCTCAACCGTCATCACGATCGCGAACAACAACCAGACCTACACCCTGTCCGGCGTCGCGCTGAATCGGATGAGCACGGCCAACATCATCGCCCTGGACTCCGGCACGGTGGCCAAGTGGCAGAGCGCCATCAGCGCCGCCGTCCAGGGCGCGACCCCACCCGTGGTGACCGCGCCGACAATCGCCATCACCAATGCCTCCCTGGCCGAGGGGAATTCGGGTAGCCGAAACCTCGCTTTCACGGTGAACCTGTCTACGGCGTCGACGACCGCGGTCAGCGTCAACTACGCCACGTCCAACGGCACGGCGACCGCCGGACAGGACTACACCGCCGCCTCGGGCACGGTGACCTTCGCGCCCGGGGTGCTGTCCCAGCAGGTGAACGTCGCCATCGCCGGGGACACCACGGTGGAGCCCAGCGAAACCCTCACCGTGACACTGTCCAACCCGACCGGAGCCACCCTGGCCACCGCGACCGCCACCGGCACCATCACCAACGACGACACCGCCAGTGGAACAGTCCCGCCGCCGGCGACCGCGCTGCCCATCGCCGCACATGACAAGGTGCTGGCCGCGTACTTCCCGGAGTGGGGCATCTACGGTCGCAACTTCCAGGTCGCCGACATCCCCGGTGATCAGTTGACCCACGTCATCTACTCGTTCCTCAACGTGACACCGGGCGGCGAGGTAGCCGTCTACGACAGCTTCGCCGCTCTCGAGAAGCGCTTCGCCGCAGGCGAGACAGTGTCCGGTGAAGCCGACCTGTGGTACTACCCACCCAACGACCCGCGCTCGCAGCAGACCGTATGGGGCAACTTCAACCAGCTCGCGCAGCTCAAAGCCAAGCACCCGCACCTGAAGGTGAGCATCGCCGTCGGCGGGTGGACGCTGTCGGGCAACTTCAGCACTGTCACGGCCACCGCGGCGGGACGGGAGAAGCTGGCCAATTCCGTCGTGACCTTCATCGACACCTACCGGATGTTCGACGGCGTGGACTTCGACTGGGAGTACCCCGGCGGCGGCGGCTTGGATGGCAACTCCGCGAGTCCTAACGACGGCGCGAACTACGCCGAGCTTCTCAAACTGGTGCGCGCCAAACTCGATGTGCTGGAGCAGCGGAATGGCCGTCAATACGAGATCTCGGTGGCCTCGCCGGCCGGCTACGACAAGATCGCCAACTTCAATCTGGCCGGCCTGGCACCCAGCGTTGACTTCTTCAACCTGATGTCCTACGACTTCCACGGCACTTGGGAGAAGACCACCGGCCATCAGTCGGCGTTCACCGGTGACGCCAACGGGTACGACGTCAAGACCGCGGTCGGCCTGTACCGGGCCGCAGGTGTCCCAGCGGCGAAAATCGTCCTCGGCGCCCCGCTGTACACCCGGGGCTGGAGTGGTGTTGCCGACGGCGGCGACGGTGGCTATCTGGAGCGGGCGACCGGTTCCGCGCCCGGCACCTTCGAGGCAGGCGTCTACGACTACAAGGACCTGGTGGCGCAACTGAAGGATCCGGCCAGCGGTTGGAAGCTGTACTGGGACGACACCGCCCAGGCAGCGTATCTGTACAACCCGTCCAAGGGATTGTTCAGTTCGTTCGAGACGCCGACATCGATTGCGCAGAAGTCAGACTGGGCCGAGGCGATAGGCCTGGGTGGAATAATGTTCTGGGACATCAGCAATGACGCGGTCGGCTCACCTGACAGCCTTGTCAGGGCGGCCTACTCGTCATGGGTTCTGGATCAGACCATGGCCGCGATCCGCTCCGGTGCGCCACTGCCCGCCGAGTTGATCATCGGTGGCGACGGTGTCATCGCAGCGCTGCCGACTGGACTGCCGGGCGGGACGGCGCTGTAGAACCCGGCAGGGCGACGGTCACCGCGGTGCCCGCCCCGGGTGCGGTGTCCAGCAATACCGAGCCGCCCAGCGCCTCGATGCCGGCGACCAGTGAGGCCAGTCCGATATGGCCCTCGGCGACCCGGTCGGCGAGCAGGTCGGGGTCGAAGCCGATGCCGTCGTCGGCGACGAGCAGGGTGACGGTGTCGGCCCCCGCCTCGCGCCGGAGCCGAACCCGAATCCGCTCGGCTCGGGCATGTTTGGCGGCGTTGACGAGTAGCTCGCGGGCGGCCCGGTACAGCATCTCCTGACCGACCGGACAACCCACCTCCTCCAGATCCGCCTGGATCGGGATGCCCCAGCGCAGCTCGTGGCCGTCCACCAACTGGCGGATCGCCATGGTCAGTCCGGCCCGGTCGAGAACCTCAGGGTGCAAGGTGGAGACCGCCCCGCGCAGCGCGGACACCGCTTCCAGTAACGCCGCATCCACTTGCTCTATATCCGGCTCGCTCGCGGTTGCGCGCAGCCTGTGGAGGTAGACACGGGCGGCGAGCAGGTTCTGCAACGGCCCGTCGTGCAGCTGTTCGGAGAGCGACCGGCTGTTGCGGGCGTCGGCCTGCATCATCTCCGAAACCAGGCGGCGGCGAACTTCGAGCAGGCTCTCCACCCGCCGGGCCCGGCGCCGCAGCGAGAGCGACAGCACACTCAACGCGGCGGCCAGCCACAGCAGACACCCGACCTGGACGTAGACCACGGCCGGTATCGCGGTCCCCTCGTCGCGCACCGCATGCACGAACCACGCCACCAGGTAGCCGAGGCCCGCTCCGGCCCCCAGGGCGGCGGTCACCAGCGGGCTCTCCAGGAACACCACCGGGATGGGCAGCAGGAAGAAAATGGGCAGCAGCAAGACGGTGGCACCGCCGGAGACGACGCACAACGCCACAACGAACAGCACGTCGACCGCGGTCGCCGCCCAGCGATACCACTCGTAAAAAGGCTGCCGAGTCAGAAAAGCCGCCCAGGCGATCGCCGCGACCGCGTAGGCCATCAGTACGGCGACGAACAGCGGGCCGAACCAGTGCGCGACGTCGCTGACCGAGACCAGCAAAGCGATCAGCGCGATCAGCGCCAGCCGCAGCAACGACCGAACCGGCAGCGGATCACTGATGAGGAAGTCCAGCTTCCGAACCGCCCGGGCGCCCATGGTTACTCCAGCAGCCCGCGGCGCATGGCCTCGGCGACGGCGGCCGCCTGACCCGCGACGCCGAGCTTGTCGCACGATCGCTGCACATAGGTCTTGACCGTCGAGTTCGACAGGTAAAGCTGCGCGGCGATCGCCGGGACGCTGGCCCCCGCGGCGATCAGTCCGAGGACTTCCAGCTCCCGCTCAGTCAGCCCGGGGCCGGTCGACTCGGCACGGCGGCGGATCTCCGCCGCCAGACCGGTGGCCAGCCGCGGGGTCAGCACCTCACGCCCGGCCGCGCAGGCGAGCACCGCGTCGATGACCTCGCGCGGCGTGGACTCCTTATGCACGAAACCCACCGCGCCGTGTTCCAAGGCCTCGTAGACCTCCGCCGGATCGTCGAAGGCCGACACGATCAGCACCCGTGTCGGCAACCCGTCGCGCAGTACCGCGGCCGCCACCCGGGCCCCGTCCATGCCGGGCATGTGCAGGTCCAGCAGGGCGACGTCGGGCCGGCACCCGGCGATCAGATCGAGGGACTCGGGACCGGTGGACGCCGCCCCCACAACCTCGATCGCACTGCTGTCCGATAACGCCCGGGCCAAGGCATCCCGGTAGAGCGGGTGGTCGTCGGCCACCACCACACGAACCCTGTTGCCGTCGTCCGGTTCGCGCATGCGAGCAGCCTCCCACAACATCGGTCCCCGCTCAGGTGTCCTATCGTGGCGTTATGGATTTCGCCATGTCCGCCAAGGCCGCCGATTACCACCACCGCCTCACCGAATTCATGGTCGAGGAAGTGTTCCCGGCCGAGAAGTACTACGACGAGTACCGGGCCTCGGCCGGTCCGGCTGACTTCACCGTTCCGCCGGTCGTCGAGGAACTGAAGATCAAGGCCAAGCAGCGCGGTCTGTGGAATCTGTTCCTGCCGTCGGAGTCCGGTCTGACCAATCTTGAGTACGCACCGCTGGCGGAGTTGTCCGGGTGGAGCACCGAGATCGCCCCGGAGGCCATCAACTGCGCCGCCCCGGACACCGGGAACATGGAGGTGCTGCACATGTTCGGCACCCCGGAGCAGAAGAAGCAGTGGCTCGAGCCACTGCTGGCCGGGGAGATCCGCAGCGCCTTCTCGATGACCGAACCGGCGGTGGCCTCCAGCGACGCCCGCAACATCCAGACCGAGATCGTCCGCGACGGCGACGACTACGTCATCAATGGCCGCAAGTGGTGGACCTCCGGCGCCAACGACCCGCGCTGCAAGATCCTGATCGTGATGGGCCGCACCAACCCCGACGCCGCCTCGCATCAGCAGCAGTCGATGATCCTGGTGCCCACTGACACCCCCGGAGTCAACATAGTGCGGTCAACGTCGGTGTTCGGCTGGCAGGACCAGCATGGCCACGCCGAGATCATCTACTCAGGCGTGCGGGTCCCTGCGTCGAATCTGCTGGCGCAGGAGGGCATGGGCTTCGCCATCGCCCAGGCGCGCTTGGGTCCGGGCCGCATTCACCACTGCATGCGCGCGATCGGGGTGGCCGAACGCGCCCTGGCGTTGATGACCGAACGGGCCCGCACCCGGGTCGCCTTCGGCAAACCGCTCGCCGAGCAGGGCATGGTGCAGCAGCAGATCGCACTGTCCCGCAACGAGATCGACCAGGCCCGACTGCTGTGCGAGAAGGCGGCGTGGACCATCGACCAGCACGGAAACCGCGCTGCCTTCGCCCTGGTCTCCCAGATCAAGTCGGTGGCCCCGCAGATGTCGCTCAACGTGATCGACCGGGCCATCCAGATCCACGGCGGCGGCGGTGTCAGTGACGACTTCCCACTGGCCCGAATGTACGGCTGGCAGCGCGCCATGCGGATCTTCGACGGTCCCGACGAGGTGCACATCCGCACCATCGCCCGCGCGGAACTCGGCCGGGAACCGGGGCCGATGGCCTCGGCGGTGACGCGCGGGTGATGCCCAGCGACGCCCACGAGAGGCTCTCCGGCGCCTGGAATTTCCGTGATGTCGCCGAGACGGCTCCGTTGCAGCCCGGACGGCTGTTCCGGTCCAGCGAGCTGTCCCACCTCGACGATGACGGCCGACGCGCACTGGCTGCACTGGGCGTGACCGACGTTGCGGATCTGCGTTCACCCGCCGAGGTTCAGCGGCGCGGCGGTGGTTTGGTGCCCGACGGCGTGGCCGTCCACAACCTCCCGTTCCCGGAGGTGTCCCATTCCCATGACTCCCATGAAACCGGTGAGGCCCCGCACGAATCGAGCTGGAACAAGATGTTGACCGAGTTCTCCGAGGAGGACCCGGTCGCGGCCGCCCGCCGGTGGATGACCGCGGAGTACGAACGCTTCCCCACCCTCGGTGGGGCGCGCCGGGCGGTGCGACAGATCATCACCCTGCTGGGCGCTGACCGGCCGGTGCTCGTGCACTGCTTCGCCGGCAAGGACCGGACCGGATTCGCGGTGGCGGTGGCACTGGAAGCCGCCGGGGTGCCCGCCGATGACGTACTTGCCGATTATCTGCGCAGCAATGATGCGGTCGGGCGGCTGCGCAACGCCATCCTGACCACGATGCGCAGCCGCGAGGGAATGACCGATGAGGTGCTCTCATTCGCCGAGTCCCGGCTCACCGACGACGTGTTGGGGGTGCGGGAGGAGTACCTCCTCGGCGCGCGGCGTGTGCTTGACGAGACCCACGGAGGCCTGCCCGGTTATCTGGCCGAATCCGGGGTGACCGATGAGGATGTGGCACTGCTGCGCACCCGGCTACTGGGTTAGCACCACTCCGACGACCCACGCCGCTGTCGCCAGCAGCGCCGCCACCAGTTCCACGCCCACCGACAACGCGACCCCTTTGATGGCGTGCTTGGTGGAGGCCCATGCCCGCCGCCGGTCACGGCGCGCAACGACTTCGGCGAGGTAGACGCCCAGCACGAAGCCGATCAGCAGACCGGCTACCGGGATCACGAAAAAACCGATCACGCCCAGTACCGCACCGGCGGCCAGGGTTCGTCCGCTGACGTCGGCGGCCTTCATCCGCCGGGCCGGCCAGAGGTATTTCACCAGGATGCCCGCACCGATCACCGCGGTGGCCACACCGAGCACCACCCAGGCGGTAGTGGTTTGTTCGACGAAAGCCCACACCGCGATGGCCGCCCACACCAGCAGACTGCCGGGCAGGAACGGCACCAGGATGCCCATCAGTCCGACGGCGATGGCGATCGCGACGAGGACAAGCGCACCGGTGCTCACGGTTCCAGCACGACCTTTCCGAACAACTTACCGGCGGCCAGGCTCTCCAGCGCGGCGCGACCCTCAGATAACGGAAAGCGCTGCGGTGCGGGTGGTCTCAAGCCGCCCGCCACCAAACGGGCCACCCCTGCCGCGCACTCGGCTTGGACCTCAGGTTTGGACATGACGAACTCGCGCCAGCCGACGCCGAGAACCCCGACATTGCGCAACAGCAGTCGATTGACTTTCACGACCGGGATTCCGCCCGCAGCGAAGCCGATCACCAACAATCGCCCCTCGGGTGCCAGTGCGCGGATCGCCTCGTCGAAGGCGTCCCCGCCGATCGGGTCGACGATGACGTCGACACCCCGACCCCCGGTGTGCTCGCGGACCGCTCTGGACCACTCCCCGGACAGTGGCAGCACGACATCGGCGCCGAGTCCTGCGACGAAGTCCCGCCCGTTCTCCCGATTCACCATCGCGACCACTGTTGCGCCCATGGCTTTGGCCACTTGGATCGCCGCGGCACCCACCCCACCGGCAGATCCGAGCACTCCGACGGTCTCCCCTGCGCGCAGCGCCGCACGACGGGCCAACGCGAAATACATGGTGTGGTAATTGACCAGCAGCGAAACCGCTTGCGCGTCATCGAGTTCCGGCGGCGTGGGAAGGACGGCGTCAACCGGAAGGGCGGCTTGTTCGGCGTATCCGCCGAGCAGTCCCATCCCGTAAACCCGAGCGCCGGCGACCAAGCCGGACCCCGGCGGGGCTGACCGCAGGACCCCGGCCACCTCGGCACCCGGGATGAACGGGGTTTGCAGTCGCAGTTGATACTGCCCGCTGATCAACAGCAGATCGGGAAAACAGACCCCGGCCGCAAGAACGTCCACCACAACGGTGTCCGGTCCGATGATCGGATCCTCGACCTCGGTGTACACCAGCCCTGCCGGCCCGCTGAGCTCCTGCGCGACAAGAGCTTTCACGACACGAGTACTAGAGCTTGAACGATGCCGGTTTTGCCGCCGACATATCGTCGATGGTCGACCAGTGCGCAGCGACGTCGTCATAGCCGGGCACGCTCTCGAAGGTCACACCTTCGTTCTGAAACAGCGCCGCACGCTGGACCTTCCCGCCGCCGACGATGAACACCGACGCGGAATCGGGCACCTCTTCACTGCACAGGTAGGCCACTACTGGTGCCACGTACTCGGGGGTTAGCTTGGCGAACACCTCGGGCGGCAGGATGTCCTCGGTCATGCGAGTGGCGGCGATCGGAGCGACGGCGTTGGCCTTGATGTTGTACTTCGCGCCCTCCTGGGACAGCGTGTTGATCAGACCGACGAGGCCCAACTTTGCAGCGCTGTAATTGGCCTGGCCGAAGTTGCCGAACAGGCCACTGGTCGAGGTGGCCACCACGATTCGGCCGTAGGACTGCTCACGGAAGTGCGGCCAGGCGGCGCGGATGACGTTGTACCCGCCGTAGAGATGCACCTTGAGCACCGAATCCCAGGCCTCGCTGGTCATCTTGTGGAAGGTGCCGTCCCTGAGGATGCCGGCGTTGCTGACCACGCCATGGATGGCGCCGAACTCCTCGAGGGCGGTATTGACGATGTTCTCGGCACCCTCGGCGTCAGCGACGCTGTCGTAGTTTGCCACCGCACGCCCACCGGCTTCCGTGATTTCTCCGACCACCTGATCAGCCATCGAATGTCCCGCGCCGGTGCCGTCACGGGCCCCACCGAGGTCGTTGACGACCACGCTGGCACCTTCACGGGCGAGGGCCAGCGCGTATTCGCGACCCAGGCCGCCGCCTGCGCCGGTGACGGCAATGACTCGATCCTGAACTCCGGGCATGGGGGTCCTCTCTGCTAACCGGCCGTGGCAACCAACCGCCGACGGCTATCGTAACGAGCCATCCTGCGCGGTTTTCCGACCGCCTCATGGGAGGGTGGCTCCGACGATGTCACCGATCCGAAGTAGGTGCGCTGTGAACCTTTCCCGCCGTCGAGTGCTCCTCGCAGGTGCCACCGCGGCAGCCCTGGCGGCCAGCGGCTATCGGGGTGTCGCGACGGCCGATCCGGTTCCGCCGATCGAGGCCGGCCTTGCCGCACTGGAGGATCAGTACAACGCCAAGGTCGGGTTCTACGGCCGCAACCTGGGATCCGGCCGAATGCTGGGTTACCGGGACAACGACCTGTTCGCCACCTGTTCGGCCTTCAAAGCCTATGTGGCAGCACAGATTCTGCAGAAGGATCAGCGCGGCGAGCTGCGGCTCACCGACGAGGTGTACATCGACCCGGCGCTTTTCGTCCCCGTCGCCTCCCCGATCACCGAGCCCAACGTGGGCGACTGGATGTCGCTGTCGGATCTGTGCGCGGCGGCGGTGCGCCAGAGCGACAACACGGCTACCAATCTGATGCTCGAAATCCTCGGCGGACCAGCCAGTGTGACGCAGTTCGCCCGCTCGGTCGGTGACGACCGTACCTGGATGGTGCGCTGGGAGACCGACCTCAACACCGCCTACCCGGGCGATCCCCGGGACACCTCGAGCCCACGCGGGATGGGCACCGGATTTCTGAACATGTTGACCGGCGACGTCCTCGACGAACCGCACCGCAATCAACTACGGGAGTGGATGCTCACCATCGTCACCGGAGACAATCGCATCCGGGCAGGGCTGCCCCCTGGCTGGACCATCGCCGATAAGACCGGGGCCGGTGACTACGCCAGCACCAACGACATCGGTCTGGCCTTCGGCCCCGGCGACGAACGTCTGCTGCTGTCGGTCATGACCCGCACCCGCTCTGATGATCCGAAGGCACCCCGGTCGGACGCTCTGCTCGGCGATGTCACCCGGCTGGTCGTGCCCTGGCTGCTTGCCTGACGGCCAGGCTCCCTAGAGGCGTTCCCCCACGACGAAGGTGGTGAAGTTCTCCTGGCCGTCCTGGCTGGGCACCTCCACCCACCGGTCCAGACGACGCATCTCCTCAGTGGACCCTGTCCCGGACGCCCTCCACCCGTGGGCATTGAGCCAGGCAGTGGCGTCGGCGCGGTGCGGGTCGTTGTAGGTCAGATCGGCGATGTCAATGGTCCGCTCGATGCCAAGATCGTCGGCCACGTGGTTCCAGCGCTCGCGCATCTGCGCGCGACGTTCCTCGTCGTGGTGTGCAACGGCCTCGACGGAGATTCGGCTGCCCGGCGCACTGAGCTCACCGATCTGTTCGAACAGCCGGTCCTGGGCCTCAGCCGGCAGGTACATCAAAAGGCCTTCGGCCAACCACGCAGTGCGCCCGGCGGGGTCGAATCCGGCCGCCTTCAGCGCAGCGGGCCAGTCCTGGCGCAGATCGATGGCCACCTCCCGCCGTTCGGCTGTGGGAACGGCGCCGTGCTCGGCCAAGATGGCAGCCTTGTACTCCAGCACCTTGGGTTGGTCGATCTCGTACACCACCGTGCCCTGCGGCCAACCCAACCGGTAAGCCCGCGAATCCAGACCCGAAGCCAGAATCACCACCTGCCGGATCCCGGCGGCCACTGCATCGGTGTAGAAAGTGTCGAAGAAACGGGTGCGCACCGCCTGATAGCCGAGCATGTTGGCGAACAGTGCGGCGGCCTCCGGGTCGGCGGTGGAGATCCGCTCCTGCATGTCCGGGTCGAGGAATTTCGCCCAACCCCCGGTATCGGCGCCGGTGACCAGAACCCGGGCGTAGGGATCGCGGATCAGCGGATCGGCGGCCTCGGTTTCTCTGGCCCGGGCGGCGGCCACCATCACCGCCGTCACCCCCACACTGCTGGCGATATCCCAGGTGTCGTCATGGCTACGCAAAGTGCTCACGGGTGTGCTCCAAACTTCCGGCCGCGCGTAGCTAAAGCTTAGACAAGCTAGTCGCTGGTAAACCAACTGCCGGCGCCGAACAGCTTCATGAACTCACCCGTGATCCGATCCAGCCTGTCCTGTTCCCCCACGAAGCCCGCGTAGAAGCCCAGCCCCCAGAATGCGGCGACCAGCATCTCGGTTGCGGCATAAGAGTCGATATCGGCGCGCAATTCACCGCTGGCGATGCCATCCCGAACCGCATCGGCCGCGAATTGCCGGGTGCGATGCAGCGAATCGTTGTCGTGCAGGCTCAGTTCCGGGTGCCGTTGGGACTCCAGCACCGAGGTGACCAGGAAAGCCGCTGCGGCGCGGTCGTAGTCCTTGGACCGCGCGGCGGCTTCGAGGAAGGCCCGGATACGGCCCACGAATGTCTCCGCACTGCCGGCCTCATCGAGGGCAGCCGCGATGACCGTCGTGTTGGTCTCGTCGACGACGTGCTGATAGAGCGAGTGCTTACTCGGGTAGTAGTGATTGATGGCGGGCCGGGTCAGATCGGCGCGCAGCGCGATCTCCTGGAACGTGGCGGCGTCGTAGCCCACCTCACTGAACACTTCGCGCGCTGCGTGCAGGATTCGACCGCGAGTCTGAGCCGATTTCGCTGCCGGTGGCCTGCCTGGTCCACGGCGCACAGAGTTTCGCATCCCTTGATTGTGCCAGATGCCCCCTATCGCCCGCACGGGACTGGTCGGGACCCCGGCGAAGGATCGCTGCACCCGCAGCGTGGCACTGACATTTTGCGCCGAGAATTGTTGAAAAAACGTGTTATTCACGGCCCAGTCACCAGTAAGCAACCTGCCGATTCGCAATCAGTGACGGGATGCCGATCACCAGGCCTGAGAGCGGCCGCTCGGGATCGTGACGATCGCCGATAATTATCATAACCGAAGAGAAAACGGACCATCGTTTGCCAGAATCTTCGCTACGTGCGAAATACCGGAGGCGGGGGGCGACTCCCCTGCCGCCGCTCGTCTCAACAACACACGGAATGTCCATTTTTCAAGACAGCATCACTCACTCCCGTCGCACCGGGCAGACGCTTAAGGTCTGTGCATGCCCATCGTTGCCGCACGGGAGTCGTACTTCGAGATCGGCCTGGGAATCCTGGCCGACCTCGGGTTCGGCGGCCTGAAGCTGGCTGAGGTCTGCAGCCGGCTCGGCGTCACGACCGGGTCCTTTTACCACTACTTCAGCGGCTGGGGCGCCTACACCCGTGAGCTGGTGGCCTACTGGCGGCAGGACCGCACCGTCCGGCTGATCGAGGTGCTCCGGGCTCAGCCCGACGCCCCGCGTCGCATCCAGGCCATCATCGACGTCGCGCTGGCCCTGCCGCACAGCGCAGAGGCCGCCATCCGAGCGTGGAGCTCGGTGAATCCCGAGGTTCTGGCGGTGCAGCGGGATGTCGACCAGGAGCGGTTCGACATCATCTACGAGTCCGCGCTGGAAATCGTCGGCGACCCCCGTCAGGCGCAGACCTACGCAGCCTGGTCTGTCTATGTGTTCGTGGGCTACGAGCAGGCCACTCTGCCCAGGGAAGCCGAACTGTTCGCCTGGATGAGCAAGACCATGCTCCACGACCTGCAGGCCGGCCGGTTCGCCGACGTTCCGGCGCCGTAAGGGTCCATGGCACCCCCCGATCGCACCGTCTTCCGGCGAGTCGCCGACACCCTGCGCACCCGCGACCCCGGCCGTGACGGCCTGCGCCGGGCGCTGCGGGCCGGGATCGCCTTGCCGTTGGCCGCGACGGTGAGCTTCCTGGTGGCCGGGGACACTCAGGCGCCGGTGTTCACTCTGGTCGGGTCGATCGCACTGCTCATCGCGGCGGACTTTCCCGGCTCGATCGGCACGCGCGCGACGGGCTACGCCAGTCTCGGCGTCAACGGCGCGCTGCTCATCGCGCTGGGCACCTGGGCCGCTCCGTGTCCGTGGGCCGCCGTCGTGCTGTGCTTCGCGGTGGGGGCGCTGGTGAGTTTTCTGGGTCTGCTCAGCGAACTGGTGGCGGCCGGGCAACGCGCCACCCTCATGGTGTTCCTGCTGCCGGTGGTGATGCCGGTGGCCCCCCTCACCGACCGGCTGCTGGGTTGGGCGTTGGCACTTCTGGTGTGCGTACCGGCCGCGTTGCTCCTGTTCCCGCCGCGCTACACCACCGAACTGCGGCACCACGCCGCCGTGGTCTGCGCCGCCCTGGCCGATCGGATCGAGGCCGGCGACCACGACGGCGGCGGAGATCGGGTCGAGGAGGCGATGGACAGCCTGCGGGCGGAATTCCTCAGCAGCGCCTTCCGGCCGATGGCGATGACGGCGGGCAGTCGCAGCCTGATCCGGGTGGTGTCCAACCTGCAGTGGCTCACCGACCGGGTGACTGCCGACACCGCACGGCTGCTTGCCGATATCGCCCCACTCAGCGTCGCGGTGCTGCGGAGCAGCGCCGAGGCTCTGCGGTCGCCGGCGGCTGAGCACGCCGCGGAGTTGTCTGGCGTTGTGGCGGCACACCGACTGATCGCCTACGCCCGCTACGACAACGACATACACGACATCCTGGGTGAGGCCAGCGACGCCGCGGCCGTGCAGCTCGGCCGCACGCTGTTGAGCAGACGGACCATGAGCGCCACCATCGGGCTGACCGGAAGCATCATCGCCACCGCGACCGCGATCGACGCCCGACCCCTGCTGGACCGGATGCTCGGGCGAGGGCTGCCGGAGACCGGGATCGCCGACCGGGTGCATACCCGGCGCAGTGCCTGGCTGTCCCTGATCGGTTATCTGAAAACCCGTTCGGTCACCGTCATCAACAGTCTGCGCACTGGTTCGGCGCTCGCGCTGGCCGTCATCGTGACCATGGTCCTGCCCGTGCAGAACGCGCTGTGGGTTGTCCTCGGCGCGCTGTCGGTGCTGCGCAGCAGTGCAGCCGGCACCCGGACCACGGTGGTGCGGGCCATCACCGGCACGCTGATCGGGTTCGTCATCGGTGCCGCGGTGATCGCCGTCGTCGGTGTCAACCCGGTTGTGCTGTGGACGCTGCTGCCCCTGGCGACTTTCGGCTCAACGTATGTGTTGGCGGTGGGCTCGTTCATCGCCAGCCAAGCCATGTTCACCATGCAGGTACTGATCGTGTTCAACCTGATGCGGCCGATCGGCTGGCAGATCGGCCTGATCCGGGTCGAGGACGTCATCCTCGGGGCGCTGGTCGGCCTGGCGGTCTCGATGCTGCTGTGGCCGGGCGGTGCACAGGCGGCGCTGCAACGGTCGGTCGACGACGCCGTCAGTGCGTGTTCGCGCTACCTGGCCGGCGCGGTGAACCGGGTTACCCGCGGGGTGTCCCCGCAGACCCAACAGGCGGTGGCTGATCTGGGCGCGGCCGCACTCACCGCTGCCCGCACCCACGGCGATGCGGTCCGGGTGTACCTGTGCGAGAACGCCGGCGCGACCGACACCGGCCAACTGGAGGGCGCCGGCCGGATCCCGCGTCTGCGCACCACGGCCGACCTCATCGCCGACATCGTCCCCCCGCCCCCGGGGGTGTACCCGCGGACCCGAAAGGTGTTGGAGGAGCACACGGCAGCGCTGTGCGCCCACCTCGAGGGGTCCGATCCGGCAGCCTCATCGGCAGGACCCGTACCCGACATGAGCGCGCAATTCGTACCCGCGTTGCGCGCCGAGGCCGCGATCACCCCGGCAGCCGAGGCCGCCGCGCTTCCGTTGGTGACGGTGGCCGCCAACATCGGCGAACTCGAATCCGCCTATCCGGCGAACACCGAACCGGCCGAGGCGGTCTGACCTCGGCTCAGCCGAGGATCTCCTGCGCGGCCGCCCGCGCCTCGGCCGGACCCGTCGTGGTCAGCACCGCCTCGGCCGCGTCCCGGCACTGCTGCAGGGTGACCGACGCCAGTTTGGCTCCCACCGGGGTGACCGCGGACGCGGCCGCCGACAGCGACGTCACGCCCAAGCCGGTGAGCACGCACGCCAGCAGGGGGTCAGCGGCGGCCTCGCCGCACACCCCGACCGGTTTGCCGGTGGCCTGGCCGGCGCGGGCGGTCGCGGCGACCAGGTTGATCACGCCGGGTTGCCACGGGTCGGTCAACGTCGCCAGATCCGAGGACATCCGGTCGGCCGCCATCGTGTACTGCGTCAGGTCGTTGGTCCCGATGGAGAGGAACTCGACGTGCTCGAGGATCCGCTCGGCCAGCAGTGCCGCCGCGGGCACTTCGATCATCACGCCCGGGTGCAGATTGCGTTCCCGGGCCAGGGCGGCGAACCGTCGCGCCTCGTCGGGGGTGGCGATCATCGGCGCCATCACCCACGGTGCGTTACCGGTCCGCTCCGCCGCCATGGCGATGGCGTCGAGTTGGCGGCCCACCAGTGCGGCATCGAGGTCGATGATCCGGAATCCGCGAACCCCCAGTGCGGGGTTCTCCTCATCGGGACTGTTGACGAACTTCAGCGGTTTGTCCGATCCGGCATCCAGCGTCCGGATCACGACTTTGTGGCCGGCGAACGCCTCGAGTACCTCGGCGTAGATCGCAGCCTGTTCATCGACGCTCGGTTCGGTGTTGGCGTCCAGGAAACACAACTCGGTGCGGAAGAGTCCGACGCCTTCCACCGGCGCCTGACGTGCCGCCCGGGCGGCCGAACCGTCGGCCACGTTGGCCAGAATGGATACCGCGTGCCCGTCTGCCGTCGCGCCCGGTCCGGTCCACCCGGCCATCGCCGCCGCCGCGACATCGGAGGCAGCAACCGCCGCCGCCGCGTCGGCCCGGTCCGGATCGACGGTGACGGTTCCGCGGCTGCCGTCCAGCAGGACCATCGTCCCGGCCGGCACATCGTCGAGACCCTTCACCGCCACCACACACGGAATACCGAGTTGGCGGGCGATGATCGCGGTGTGGCTGGTCGGCCCGCCCAGCGAGGTGGCCAGGCCCACGATCCGGTGCGGGTCCAGGCCGGCGGTATCGGCCGGGGCGAGGTCCTCGGCGAACAGGATCGACGGCTCGACCGGGTCTGGCACCCCGGGGGCCGGCAGCCCGGCGAGATCGGCGATCACGCGGTCTCGGATGTCCTTGAGGTCGGTCACCCGTTCGGCCATTAGTCCGCCCATCTTGGTGAACATCTCGATGAACTGTGCGGCGGCGTCAGCCGTCGCCCGAACCGCGCCCTTACCGGCCTTGATGGCATTCTCCGCCGCGCCGAGCCAGGCGCGGTCGGTGGCCAGTTGCGCGGTCGCCGTCAGCACCTCGGCGGCAGCGCCGGTGGCCGCCGCGGCGCGGTCGCGCAGGCCTTGGGCGACGGCGGACGCCGCAGCGCCGAAACGTGCCACCTCAGCCGACCGATCGGCCTCGGGCACCTCGACGCCGGGATCGAGTTCGGTGATCGCGGGTAGCCGGTTGGCCCGGAGCACCGGGGCGAACCGGACGCCCGGTACCACCGGAACGCCCTGCAAAACGGTGGAAGGTGTCGACACATCAGGCGGGGTCATGCTGTGGATTACAGCAAAACGTTGACAGTCGCACGGCCGCGGCGGTAAAACCACACAGATCAACATGAATCTGGGGTAATCCCACATCACGATAAGGCGGTGGCGCGCCCGTGTACCCGGAGGAACGGCAGCAGGCGATCGCCGCACAGGTGACCACTCACGGCCGTGCTTCGGTGACCGAACTGGCGCAGGCATTCGAGGTGACCACCGAGACCGTCCGGCGCGACCTGGCCGTGCTGGACCGGGCCGGGGTGCTGCGCCGGGTGCACGGCGGGGCGGTCCCGGCCCGGACTCTCCGCCTTGTCGAACCCAGCGTGGATGAACGTGAGGTCACCCGGGCCGCACACAAACAGGCCGTCGCACGGGCGGCCGCGGAGTTCCTCCCGCAGTCGGGGAGCACCGTGTTACTCGACGCCGGCACCACCACGGCGCGGGTGGCGGCACTGTTGCCGCCGGACCGGGAACTTCAGGTGGTCACCAATTCGATTCCCATCGCCGCTCGTCTGGCCGGCTTCGGGTCGGTCTGCCTGCAGGTACTCGGCGGTCGGGTGCGCGGGCTGACCCAGGCCTGCGTCGGCGCTCCCGCCCTGGAAGCCCTGGCCGCACTGCGGGTCGACATCGCGTTCATCGGGACCAACGGGATCACGGTTCGGCACGGTCTGTCCACTCCCGATCCGGACGAGGCGGCCGTCAAGCGAGCCATGGTGGCTTCCGCGAATTTTGTTGTGGTCGTTGCGGACTCATCCAAGATTGGCCGCGAGGAGTTCGTTGGCTTCGCACCGGTCAGCTCGCTGGACGTGCTGGTCACCGATTCGGAGATTACCGCTGCCGACCACGACAACCTTGCCCGCGAAGGGCTGGAAGTGGTTGTCGCGCAGAGCACATCATGATTGGGAGCAGCATGATCATCACCGTCACCCCCAACCCGAGCATCGACCGCACCGCGACGCTTGCAGGCGAGTTGGTCCGCGGTGGGGTGCACCGAGTCACCTCAGTGACCTCCGAACCGGGCGGCAAGGGGGTCAACGTCGCGCGGGCGCTCACCCTGGCCGGCATCGACGTCGTCGCGATCCTGCCGGCCGGCGACCACGATCCCATCCTGGCCGGGTTGCGTTCTGCGGGAGTGCAGTTCGCGGCGGTTCCGGTTTCCGGCGCCGTCCGGACCAACCTCACGATCACCGAACCCGACGGCACCACAACCAAAATCAACGAACCGGGCCCCGCACTGAGCGCGGCCGAGGCTGAAGACCTGGCCTGGGCGGTCATGCAGCGGGCTCAGGCCGATCACTGGGTGGTGTTGTCCGGATCGTTGCCGCCGGGCCTGCCGGACGGTTGGTATTGCGACATGACGGCGGCGTTGAAGGCGCACGGTTGCAAGGTGGCGGTGGACACCTCGGAGGCACCCCTGGCGGCGCTGGCCGCGGGCCTGGAGCGCGCGGCGCCTGATCTGGTCAAACCCAACGCCGAGGAACTCGCTGGCCTGACCGGGGTGTCGGCCGAATCGCTGGAGTCGGCGGTGGCCCGCGGCGACGCTGAACCCGTCGTCCGGGCCGCCCGCCACCTGGTGGACCGCGGTGTGGGTGCGGTGCTGGCGACCCTGGGGGCCGCCGGCGCCCTGCTTGTCGACGCCGACGGTGCCTGGCTGGCCACCCCGCCGCCGATCCAACCCCGCAGCACCGTCGGGGCCGGGGACTCGTCGCTGGCCGGATATGTTCGCGCCGACGTCGAGGGCGCCGACGCGCCGGCCCGACTGCAGATGGCCGTCGCTTACGGCAGTGGCGCCGCAGCGCTGCCCGGATCGGCGATGCCCACCCCGGCCCAACTCAATCTCGACGATGTCTCGGTCACCGCTGTCACCCCAACCCCACATCCGCCAACCACACATCCGCCAACCACACATCCGCCAACCCCACATCCGCCAACCGAAGGTGCGCCATGAGCAATCCCCCGCCGACCACTCCCTCGGTCATCACCACCGACCTGATCCTGCTCGACACCGACGCCGGCTCGGAGAAGGAGTC
>NZ_JBILVF010000085.1:0-13883 GCF_044370595.1 Mycobacterium sp. | reverse complement strand
GGTGCTCATGTACGCCATGCAGTTGGCCGGGATCAAGGCCAAGGAGCCCGGCGACGACATCGTCACCGCGTTGATCAACGCCGACATCGCCGGCGAGAAACTCTCCGACGACGAGTTCGGGTTCTTCGTGCTGATGCTCGCCGTGGCGGGCAGTGAGACAACCCGCAACTCGATCACCCACGGCATGATCGCCTTCCTCGACAACCCCGATCAGTGGGAGTTGTACAAGCGGGACCGCCCGGCGACCGCGGCCGACGAGATCGTCCGCTGGGCGACGCCGGTCACGGCTTTCCAGCGCACCGCCGTCACGGACACCGAACTGGGGGGTGTCGCGATCAAGAAGGGCCAGCGGGTGGTGATGTTCTACCGCTCGGCCAACTTCGACGACGAGGTGTTCGACACACCTCACACTTTCAATATCCTGCGCGACCCCAACCCGCACGTCGGGTTCGGCGGCACCGGGGTGCACTACTGCATCGGCGCCAATCTGGCCCGGATGACCATCGACCTGATGTTCAACGCGATCGCCGACAACATGCCCGATCTGTCTTCCATCGGCACGCCCGAGCGGCTGCGGTCGGGCTGGCTCAACGGCATCAAACACTGGCAGGTCGACTACACCGGCTCCACCGTCTAGTACGAGCGCACGCCTGGAAGGGAGACCCCGGTGGACTTCACCCCGGAGCCTGAGCAACAGGCTGTCGCCGATGTCGTCAATGCGGTCCTGGATCGTGAGAACACCTGGGAAGCCTTGGTATCCGGCAGCGTGATCGCACTCGGCGTCCCGGACCGCCTCGGCGGCGACGGTGTCGGCCTGCCGGAGATCGCCTCGGCCCTTACCGAGATCGGCCGGCACGGACTCATCTCTCCCGCGCTGGCGACCCTCGGCCTGGGCCTAGTTCCGCTGGTGGACCTGGCATCCGAAGCGCAGCAGGACCGATTCCTCGACGGTGTGGGCAAGGGCGCGATCCTGACGGCCGCGCTCAACGAGCCCGGGAACCCACTGCCCGAACGGCCCATGACCACCCTGCGGGACGGAAGACTCAACGGCACCAAGACCGCGGTTCCCTATGCCGCGCAGGCAAACTGGATGGTGGTCAGTACCGATGCCGGCGTGGTGGTGGTCTCCCCGAAGGCCGACGGTGTCCGACTGGTACCGACCCCCACCTCATCAGGGGCCGAAGAGGCCGCCGTCGAGTTCCGGGATGTCGCGGTCGGAACCGACGCCGTCCTGGCCGGAGCGAGCGTCCGCCGTCTCAACCAGTTGACCCTGGCCGGTATCGGTGCCTACGCCGCAGGCCTGGTCGCCGGTGCGGTGCGCTTGACCGCCGATTACGTCACCAACCGGCACCAATTCGGACGCCCGTTGGCGACCTTCCAGGCGGTGGCGCAGCAACTCGCGGACGTCTACATCGCCTCCCGAACGTTGACACTGGCGTCGACGTCGGTGGTGTGGCGGCTCTCGCAGGACCGTGACGCCGACGAGGACCTCGACGTCCTGGCCTACTGGTTGAGTGCGGAGGCGCCGCCGGCGATGCAGACCTGTCACCACCTGCACGGTGGGATGGGTATGGACGTCACCTATCCCATGCACCGGTACTACTCGTCGATCAAGGACCTGACCCGCCTGCTTGGCGGGCCTGCCCATCGTCTGGATCTCGTGGCCGGCCGCCACTAAACACTGGAGCGGAGCGCAATGTATATCGAACTCACGCCCGAGCAACGGCACCTGCAGGGCGAGATGCGGCAGTACTTCGCCACACTCATCTCCTCCGACGAGGCCAAGGAGATGGAGGTCGACCGGCACGGCAAGGCCTACCGGGCGGTCATCAAGCGGATGGGTTCGGACGGCAAGCTGGGTGTCGGCTGGCCCACGGAGTACGGCGGCCTGGGCTTCGGTCCAATTGAGCAGCAGATCTTCGTCAACGAGGCGGCCCGCGCGGACGTGCCCCTGCCGGCCGTCACCCTGCAGACCGTCGGACCGACCCTGATGGTGTACGGCACGGAGGCGCAGAAGAAAAAGTTCCTGCCCGCCATCCTGGCCGGCGAGGTGCACTTCGCGATCGGCTACTCCGAGCCGGAGGCCGGCACCGACCTGGCATCGCTGCGAACCTCCGCGGTCCGACACGGCGACGAATACATCGTCAACGGCCAGAAGATCTGGACCACCGGCGGCCATGACGCCGACTACGTGTGGCTGGCCTGCCGCACCGATCCGGAAGCGGCCAAGCACAAAGGGATTTCGATCCTGATCGTCGACACGACAGATCCGGGCTACTCATGGACGCCGATCATCCTCTCCGACGGCGCCCATCACACCAACGCCACCTATTACAACGACGTCCGCGTTCCGGCCGACATGCTGGTGGGGGCGGAGAACGCCGGCTGGCGGCTCATCACCACCCAGCTCAACCACGAACGCGTCATGCTCGGCCCGGCCGGCAAGATCGCCGGACTGTATGACCGCGTGCATGCCTGGGCGTCCAAACCCGGCGGGGACGGTGTGACGCCGATCGACCACGACGACGTCCGGCGGGCGCTGGGCGAGATCAAGGCGATCTGGCGAATCAACGAGTTGTTCAACTGGCAGGTGGCCGCCGCCGGTGAGACCGTCGACATCGCCGATGCCGCGGCCACCAAGGTGTTCTCCACCGAGCGGATCCAGCGGATCGGCCGTCTCGCCGAGGAGATCGTCGGCAAGTACGGCAATCCCGCCGAGGACGAGACCGCCGAGTTGTTGAACTGGCTTGACTCGCAGACCAAGCGCTCTCTGGTGATCACCTTCGGCGGCGGGATCAACGAGGTCATGCGTGAGCAGGTCGCGGCCTCGGGACTCGGCGTGCCGAGGGTGCCTCGGTGACGGTCGAGGAGATCCAGCAAGCAGCCGAGCGGATCAAGTCGGCCGGAAAGAGCAAGCCCCGCAAGGGACGCCACGCTGTCAACCAACCGATGGTCGACCATTGGCTGGACGCCATCGGCGACAAGAACCCGATCTACACCGATGAGGCCGCGGCAAAGGCTGCCGGCCATCCCGGAGTCGTCGCACCACCGGCCATGATCCAGGTATGGACGATGGCCGGTCTGGGTGGCGTACGCGCCGACGATGATCCGTTGGGCAAGATCCTCGGACTGTTCGACGAGGCGGGCTACATCGGCGTGGTCGCCACCAACTGCGAGCAGACCTACCACCGCTATCTGCGACCCGGCGAGGAAGTCAGCGTCACCGCGGAACTGACCGACGTCGTCGGTCCGAAGAGCACCGCTCTGGGCGAGGGGTTTTTCATCACCCAGAAAATCACCTGGTCGGTCGGTGATGAGGCCATCGCCGACATGATGTGGCGGATCATGAAGTTTCGGCCCCGGGCGCAAGACGCCACGGCGGTGCTCACGGCGGTGCCCGCCGACCTCGACCCCGAACAGATGATGCGTCCGGCCGCCTCGGGGGACACTCAGTTCTTCTGGGACGGGGTCAACGCCCACGAACTGCGAATCCAGCGCCGGCCCGACGGCACCCTGCAGCACCCCCCGGTGCCTGCCGTCTGGCAGGACAAGTCGGCGCCGACCGACTACGTGGTGGCCAGTGGTACGGGTTCTGTGTTCAGCTACGTCGTGCACCATGCCCCGCAGGTGCCCGGGCGGACACTGCCCTTCGTTATCGCTCTGGTAGAGCTCGACGAGGGGGTGCGGATGCTCGGCGAACTTCGCAATGTCGACCCGGCCGCCGTGGAGATCGGAATGCCTGTTCGCGCAACATATATCGACGTCCCGGCTGGGGAAAGCGGCCCTGCCTGGACGCTGTACGCCTGGGAGCCGGCCGCGTGAGTGCGCCGTCGGTCGGCACCAAGCTGCCCGAGTTGTCGTTGTACGGCGACCCGACCTTCATCGTCTCCACGGCGATCGCCACCCGCGACTACCAGGACGTCCACCACGACCGGGACAAGGCCCAAGCCAAGGGCTCCAAGGACATCTTCGTCAACATCCTCACCGACACCGGTCTGGTGCAGCGCTACCTCACTGACTGGGCAGGTCCCACCGCGGTGATCAAGTCCATCGGTTTGCGGCTCGGCGTCCCCTGGTACGCCTACGACACCGTGACCTTCTCCGGTGTGGTCACCGGCGTCGAGGACGGGTTGATCACGGTGAAAGTCGTTGGCAGCAACAGCCTCGGCGATCATGTGGTCGCCACCGCGACCCTGACGATCGGGGGTGCGGCATGACCGGCGGCCTCTCCGGCAAGGCGGCGATCGCCGGCATCGGCGCCACCGACTTCTCCAAGGACTCCGGGCGCAGCGAGTTGCGCCTGGCCGCCGAGGCGGTCCTCGACGCCCTCGATGACGCCGGCCTGACCCCCGGCGACGTCGACGGCATGGTCACGTTCACCATGGACTCCAACACCGAGGTCGCCGTGGCACGGGCCACCGGTATCGGTGAGCTGAAATTCTTCTCCAAGATCCACCACGGCGGCGGCGCGGCCTGCGCCACCATTCAGCAGGCCGCCATGGCCGTGGCCACCGGCGTCGCGGATTGCGTTGTGGCGTATCGGGCTTTCAACGAACGCTCCGGCATGCGCTTCGGCCAGGTGCAGCTTCGGCTGATTCAGGGCGCGGACTCCACCAGCGTCGACAACTCCTACTCCTACCCGCACGGACTGTCCACCCCGGCCGCCCAGGTAGCCATGATCGCCCGCCGCTACATGCACTTATCCGGGGCGACCAGTCGCGACTTCGGAGCCATTTCGGTTGCCGACCGCCGGCACGCCGCCAACAACCCCAAGGCGTACTTCTACGGCAAGCCGATCACCATCGAGGACCACCAGAATTCGCGGTTCATCGCCGAGCCGCTGCGGCTGTTGGACTGCTGTCAGGAGACCGACGGCGGCGTGGCCATCGTGGTGGTATCGGCCGAACGCGCCAAGGCCCTCAAGCACCGCCCGGCCATCATCGAGGCGGCCGCGCAGGGCTCCAGCCCCGACCAGTACTCCATGGTCAGCTACTACCGTCCTGAACTCGACGGGCTGCCGGAGATGGGTCTGGTCGGCCGTCAGTTGTGGGCCCAGTCCGGTCTGATCCCGGCTGATATCCAGACCGCGATCCTCTACGACCACTTCACCCCGTTCACCCTCATTCAGCTTGAGGAACTCGGCTTCTGCGCCAAGGGCGACGCCAAGGACTTCATCGCCGACGGCGCCATCGAGATCGGCGGCAGGTTGCCGATCAACACCCACGGCGGCCAACTCGGCGAGGCCTACATCCACGGGATGAACGGCATCGCCGAAGGGGTCCGGCAGTTGCGCGGCTCTTCGGTGAACCAGGTCGAGGGCGTCGAGCATGTGCTCGTCACCGCCGGCACCGGCGTGCCCACGTCGGGGCTGATCCTCGGCTGACGGCCTGCCGTCGTCCCCCGTTTATCCCCAGCCGGGTGTGAAGCTGCCTTCACTCCACAGCCCGGCCGTGAAGTTGGCTTCACAGCAGTCGAACTGTCGGTCCGACGGCACACACTGCCGACATGTCTGGGCCATTCATCGGCAGTGAAGCGTTAGCGCGGGGAATGACTTGGGGTGAGCTGCAACGGGGTCACACCAGAGTCTTCCGGAACGTGTACGTGCCGGCGGGCACCGATCTCAGCGCCGAGATTCGTGCCGAATCAGCGTGGCTGTGGTCGGGCCGGCGTGGCGTTGTCGGCGGTTTCGGGGCAGCAGCGTTGCACGGCAGCAAGTGGATCGACCGCAGCCAAACCATCGACCTGTACCACCAGAACAGGCACCGACTGCCCGGCCTCTGTCCACGTGCCGACCGATTGGAAGACGCTGAGATCTGTGTGGTCCGTGGAGTCACGGTCACCTCACCGGCGCGGACCGCACTGGACCTCGCATGCTGGTACCCGCTGATGCACGCCGTTGCAGCCATTGATGCCCTTGCCCGGGCCGCTGAACTCACGATCGCAGACGTGGGCATCCTTGCTGACCGGTCACGCGGCCGCCGGGGAATCGGACGCGCTCGACGGGCGATTGAACTGGCCGACGCCGGCGCTCAATCCCCGAAGGAGTCCTGGCTCCGGACACTTCTGATCCAGGCCGGCTTGCCGCGGCCGCAGACGCAGATCCCGATCCATGACGAATGGGGCAAGGCGATTGCCTACCTGGATATGGGCTGGGCGGAACTCAAGGTCGCCGTCGAGTACGACGGCGACCACCACCGGACGAGTCGCTCGCAGTACTCCTACGACGTCCGCCGATCGGAGATGCTGGCCCGCCGCGGGTGGATCGTGATTCGGGTTACGGCGGAAGACTCCCCTGAAGACGTTTTGCGTCGCGTCCGGGATGCTCTTGCCCGTCGCGCGTGAAGATAGCTTCACACACGGCCGCACTAGTGAAGATAACTTCACGCCGGAGGCCAGGGGTCAGGGTCCCGGGGTCAGGGGCCAGGGGTCAGCTCCACATCGGAGAGCACGGTGACGTTCTCACGGGACGGCGCGGTCACGACGCCGACGTAGCGATCGCCGTCCCGCCACATACTGGCCCGGATGGTCTCGCCGGGGAACACCACACCGGCAAAGCGGGCCCCGTAGGACCCGACCCGGACGGCCTCCCCGTCCAGCACGGTGTCCACCAAGGCCTTGCAGGTCATGCCGTAGGTGCACAGTCCGTGCAGGATCGGGCGGGGAAACCCGGCGGCCGAGGCGAATCCGGGATCGGAGTGCAGTGGGTTGCGGTCGCCGCACATCCGATAAAGCAGGGCCTGCTGCGGCAGCACCGGGATGTCGACCTCGAGGTCGGGTGCGCGATCAGGGACCGAGACCGACGTCGACGGGCCGCGCTCACCACCGAAACCGCCTTCGCCGCGAGCGAAGATAGACCGCTTGGTGCTCCACAGCGTCCGACCGCCGGGGTCGGTCACGGTCGTCTCGTTGACGATGACCGCCGCCTTACCCTTATCCCAGACGTCGGTGATGCGGGTGACGGCGCGGCCCGAACCGCTCGGGGGCAGCGCGGCTGGAACACTCATCGACTCGCTGGCGTGCAGCACCCGGCTCAACTCGATGTCGATACCCGGGAAGGAAACCGTCGGCGGCTCGGTCATATGGAACGAGGCGGCCACACTGCTGAATGTCGGCAGCACCTGCGGGGTGCCGTCGGTCAGGTACCGCAACTCGCGAGGATCGAGAGGGTTTGCGCCGGCACCCAGCGCCAGGTGGTAGGTCTGGACGTCGCTGCTGGTCCAGGAGAACTCCACTGGCTCGAGTTGTGCCCCCAGTGCGACCTCGAGATCAATTGGCATGCTGGGTCTTTCCGGCCAAGTGCAGCGCCGCCAGGTAAGCGAACGTCATTGCGGGGCCGATGGTCCCGCCCGGGCCGGGATAGGTGTGGCCCATCACCGGTGCGCTGACGTTGCCCGCCGCATAGAGGCCCTCGATCACCGAACCGTCGTCGCGTAACGCTCGGCCGTCGACGTCGGTGCGGATCCCACCCTTGGTGCCAAGGTCACCCGGTACCAGTTTGGCGGCGTAGTACGGCGGGTGGCTGATTTCCCCGAGGTTGGGGTTCGGCTTGTTCGTCGGGTCGCCGTAGTAACGGTCGTAGGCGCTGTCGCCGCGGTGGAAGTCCTCATCCACACCGGAACGGGCGAAGCCGTTGAACCGTGCCACCGTCGACGAAAGTGCCTGTGCTGGAATGCCCGTCGCAGCGGCGAGTACCTCGATGGATTCCGCTTTGACGATCACGCCGGACTCCATCCACTTCTTCGGGATCCTCTGGCCGGGCTGCAAACCGGCAAAGATGTAGCGGTCCCGGTATCGCTGATCGAAAATCAGCCAGGCCGGCACGTTCTCCCCGGGGCCGGGCCCCTGGCCGTATTCTCCGCCGTACATGTGGTGGCAGGCTTCGACGTAGGGCATCGACTCGTTCATGAAACGCTCACCGGCCATGTTCACGATCATTGAGCCCGGCGAATTGCGTTCCGACAGGGCGAACCACGGTGCCCCCTCCAACGGGACTGTCGGACCCCACCACGCATCTTCCATCAAATCCATTGCCGCGCCCAGCTTCTCGGCCGCGAGGATCCCGTCGCCGGTGTTGGCGGCCGCCCCGACCGTCCACCCGGTGCCGATCGGCTCCCGCTGGTATTTGCGGCGCATCGACTCGTTGTGCTCGAACCCGCCGCTGCCGAGGATGACACCGCGCCTGGCCCGGATCAGTCGCGGCTCGGCCGATTCGGGTGCGGTCATGTCCCGCACGTAGACCCCTTGCACCACTCCGTCCTCGACGTACAGGTCGGTCAGGGCGGTGTTGAGCAGTACCGGCACCCCGGCGTCGCGCAGACCTATCCGCAGCGGGGCGATCAGCGCCCGGCCCATGCCGACGAGGTTCTTGCCGCGCATACCGGCCCAGGCGGTTCGGACGCCGACCTTGATGCTGCGCAGGATCCCGCGGGGATGACGCTTCATCTGGTTCAGGCGCACGTAGTCCTGCTGCATGACCACCACATTGAGCGGCACCTTGCCGTACGCCGGCTCCAGCCCCGCCATGTCCGGGCCGAGCCTCTTGGCGTCGAACGGTTGCGGCTCGATGGACCGGCCCGCGGGGCGCCCACCGGGTTGTTCGGGGTAGTAGTCGGAGTAGCCCGGCACCCAGCACATCTTCAACGGGGTGTGCTTGAGCACGAAGGACAGCATCTCCGGGCCGTGCTGGAGGTAGGTGTCGATCTTCTCGGGGGGGACGACGTCGCCCACGATGGTGTGCAGGTAGCTGCGGGCGGCGTCGGCGGTGTCGGTGACCCCGTCGCGCTTGAGGATCTCGTTGTTGGGGATCCACACCCCGCCACCGGAGCGGGCCGTTGAGCCGCCGAAGTGGGCGGCCTTTTCCAGAACCACCGCCTTAAGTCCCTGGTGGGCGGCGGTAAGTGCGGCGACCATTCCGGCCGCACCGCTACCGACGACGACGACGTCGAACTCCTGGGCTGTCATACTAGAACACGTTATAGAATTGGACCGTGCGGGCGCTAGCCATCTGCGCTGACATCGACGAGGGGAACTCCGGGAATGCCGGGAATGCTCAGCAGCGCCACCCGTGCCGAACTCGCCGCCGACCTCGCCGAGGCCGAACGGACCCGACAGCCGATGCTGCCGCTGACAGCGGCCCACCCCGGCATCGACGTCGTGGACGCCTACGAGATCCAGTTGATCAACATCCGCGAGCGGCTTGCCGCAGGAGCCACCGTGGTGGGCCACAAGGTCGGGCTGTCGTCGAAGGCCATGCAGGAGATGATGGGTGTCGACGAACCGGACTACGGCCACCTGCTCGCCGACATGGAGGTCTTCGAGGACACCCCGGTCCTCGCCTCTAAGTACCTGTACCCGCGGGTGGAGGTGGAGGTCGGCTTCATCCTGGCCGACGATCTGCCCGGCGCCGGCTGCACCGAAGACGACGTGCTGGCCGCGACTGCCGCGTACGCCCCGGCGATCGAGCTGATCGATTCCCGGATCACGGACTGGAAGATCGCGCTGTGCGACACCATCGCCGACAACGCCTCATCCGCGGGATGGGTGCTCGGGCGTGAACGGGTGTCCCCCAAGGATGTCGACGTCACCGGCATCGACGCGGTGCTGACCCGCAACGGCGAGGTGGTCGCCGAGGGGCGCAGCGATGCGGTGCTGGGCAACCCGGTGACCGCGGTGGCCTGGCTGGCGCGCAAGGTCGACAGTTTCGGGGTGCGGCTGAAAGCCGGCGACATCGTGCTGCCGGGAAGCTGCACCCGCGCCATCGACGTACGTCCGGGCGACGCGTTCGTCGCCGACTTCGCCGGGCTGGGTTCAGTCCGGTTGTCCTTCGAGTAGCGCCGAGGAGATCCATGGCCAAGAAGTCCGTCGCGATCGTCGGCTCAGGAAATATCAGTACCGACCTGATGTTCAAACTGCTGCGCTCAGAATGGCTGGAGCCGCGCTGGATGATCGGAATCGACCCGGCCAGTGATGGTTTGGCGCATGCTCGCAGCCATGGCCTGGAGACCAGCCACCAGGGAGTGGACTGGCTGCTGGCCCAGCCTGACAAGCCCGATATGGTCTTCGAGGCCACCTCGGCTTATGTCCACAAAGCGGCCGCACCGCGCTACGCCGCCGCCGGCATCACCGCGATCGACCTGACCCCGGCCGCGGTTGGGCCGGGGGTGGTGCCTCCGGCCAATCTCACAGCCCACCTCGAGGCGCCCAACGTCAACATGGTGACCTGCGGCGGGCAGGCCACCATCCCGATCGTCTACGCGGTCTCCCGTGCGGTCGCCGACCAGGGGGGCGTGCCCTACGCCGAGATCGTGGCATCGGTGGCATCGGTGTCGGCCGGTCCCGGGACCCGGGCCAACATCGACGAGTTCACCAAGACCACCAGTCAAGGCGTTCAGACCATCGGCGGTGCCCGCCGCGGCAAGGCCATCATCATCCTTAACCCGGCCGACCCGCCGATGATCATGCGCGACACCATTTTCTGCGCCATTCCCCCCGAAGCCGACCACGATGCGATCACCCGATCCATCTATGAAGTTGTCGCCGAGGTGCAGACCTACGTGCCCGGCTACCGTCTGCTCAACAATCCGCAGTTCGACGAGCCGTCGGTGGTCAACGGTGGCCAGCATGTGGTGACCACCTTCATCGAAGTCGAAGGGGCCGGTGATTACCTGCCGCCGTACGCGGGAAACCTCGACATCATGACGGCAGCGGCGACGAAGGTGGGCGAAGAGATCGCCAAACAGGGCGCGACCCTCTCGGGAGGACAGCGGTGAGCGAGGGTATCTGGGATGTGCGGATCACCGACACCTCCCTGCGCGACGGATCCCATCACAAACGCCACCAGTTCACCCCAGAAGAAGTGGCTGCCATCGTGGCGGCCCTCGACGCCGCCGGGGTTCCGGTCATCGAGGTCACCCACGGTGACGGCCTGGGCGGTTCCAGCTTCAACTACGGCTTCTCCAAAACCCCTGAGCAGGAACTGATCAAGGTCGCCGCCGACACCGCCAAGGACGCCAAGATCGCCTTCCTGATGCTGCCCGGCGTCGGCACCAAGGACGACATCCGGGAGGCGCAGAGCAACGGCGGGTCGATCTGCCGGATCGCCACCCACTGCACCGAAGCCGACGTGTCCATTCAGCATTTCGGACTGGCCCGCGAACTCGGCCTGGAGACGGTGGGTTTCCTGATGATGGCCCACACCATCCCGCCGGAAAAGCTGGCCAAACAGGCCCGCATCATGGCCGACGCCGGATGTCAGTGCGTGTACGTCGTGGACTCCGCCGGCGCGCTGGTTCTCAGCGACGTCGCCGACCGGGTGTCGGCGCTGGTGGCCGAACTCGGCGACGACGCACAAGTGGGCTTCCACGGCCACGAGAACCTCGGACTGGGCGTTGCCAACTCGGTGGAAGCGGTCCGGGCCGGGGCCAAGCAGATCGACGGCAGCGTCCGCCGATTCGGGGCCGGTGCCGGCAACGCCCCGGTCGAGGCGCTGATCGGGGTCTTCGACAAGATCGGTGTCAAAACCGGCATCGACTTCTTCGACATCGCCGACGCCGCAGAGGAAGTCGTCGCCAAAGCCATGCCCGCCGAGTGCCTGCTGGACCGCAACGCGCTCATCATGGGCTACTCCGGGGTGTACTCCAGCTTCCTCAAACATGCCGTCCGCCAGTCCGAGCGCTACGGCGTCCCCGCCCACCAGTTGCTGCACCGAGCCGGGCAGCGCAAGCTGATCGGCGGCCAGGAGGACCAACTCATCGACATCGCCCTGGAGATTCAGCGCGAGCAGACCAAACGCGAACAGGACCAGGCTTCCGGTTAGTCCTGTCGGCTGCACCAGGCACGATAGGCCGATGACCCGCGACCGCGCGCAGGCGATCCTGGAGCAACTCGCCGGCCCTGACGCAGTGCTGCGCGAGGACCAGTGGACCGCCATCGAGGCACTCGTCGTGCAACGCCGGCGGGCCCTGGTCGTACAACGCACCGGATGGGGTAAATCCGCGGTCTACTTCATCGCCGCCACACTCCTTCGCGAGCAGGGCCGCGGCGCCACCGTCATCGTCTCGCCCCTGCTGGCGCTGATGCGCAACCAGGTCGCCGCCGCCCAACGGGCCGGGGTGCGGGCGGCGACCATCAACTCGGGCAATATCACCGAGTGGGACGAGATCCACCGGCGCGTCGCGGACGGTGACCTCGACGTGCTGCTGGTGAGTCCGGAACGGCTGAACAATCCGGAGTTCCGCGACAACGTGCTGCCGGCACTGGCCGCCGACGCCGGACTGGTGGTGGTCGACGAAGCCCACTGCGTATCGGACTGGGGCCACGACTTCCGGCCGGATTACCGGCGCATCCGCACCCTGGTGGCCGAGTTGGGTGCCGATACGCCCGTGTTGGCGACGACGGCGACCGCCAACGACCGCGTCGTCGAGGATGTGGCCGCGCAACTCGGCGTCGGCGAAGCGGACACGACGAGCCTCAGTGGCGGTGCCGACACCCTGGTACTGCGCGGCGGCCTGGACCGCGAGTCGCTGCACCTGTCGGTGGTGCAGATCCCCGGTGCCGCCGAGCGGGTCGCCTGGATTGCCGCACAACTGAATTCACTACCAGGGTCCGGAATCATCTACACGCTGACCGTCGCCGGTGCCAAGGATTTGGCCACCCTGCTCAAAGACCTGGGCCACGACGTCGCCGCCTACACCGGTGCGACGGATCCGGCCGAGCGGGAGCAACTCGAATCCGATCTGCTCGCCAACCGGGTCAAGGCATTGGTGGCGACCTCGGCTCTGGGGATGGGATTCGACAAACCCGACCTCGGCTTCGTCATCCACCTCGGCGCACCGGCCTCGCCGATCGCCTACTACCAGCAAGTCGGCCGCGCAGGGCGTTCGACCGCCAGTGCCCAGGTGGTCCTGCTGCCCAGCCCGCAGGACAGCGATATCTGGAGCTACTTCGCATCGGTGGCCTTCCCGTCGGAAGCCATGGTGCGCAGAGTGATTGAGGTCCTCGAGCCCGAACGGGCGCAGTCCACCGCGGCGCTGGAGCCGCTGGTCGATCTGAGCCGATCCCGGCTGGAGATGGTGCTCAAGGTGCTGGACGTCGACGGGGCGGTCCGCCGCGTGAAGGGCGGTTGGATCGGGACGGGACAGCCGTGGGTTTACGACGAGCAGCGCTACCGAAAGCTCGACGAGGCTCGCCGCCGGGAACAACAGGCGATGCTGGACTACCAGGCAACCGGCGACTGCCGGATGGCATTCCTGCGGGCCCAGTTGGACGATCCCGAACTCGTCACCGGTGCCGCCTGCGGCCGGTGCGACAACTGTTCCGGTGATCGTTATGACCCGAAAGTCGAATCCGCCGCGGTCGAGATCGCGCAACAGCGACTGCAGCGGCCGGGCGTGGAACTCAGTCCGCGCCGGCAATGGCCCGCTGGGATGTCCAAACTCGGAATCAACCTGAGCGGACGGATTACCGACGGACCGGCCACCGGGCGGGTCATCGGACGACTCACCGACCTGGGTTGGGGAACTCGGCTTCGTCGACTGCTCGACGCCCCTGACGCACCCCTACCCGCCGATATGCTGGATGCTGCGGTGGCCGTGCTGGCGGCCTGGCGATGGGATCTGCGACCGGTTGCGGTGATGGGTCTTGACTCGGACAGCCACCCGATCCTGATCGGTTCGGTGGTCGACGGTCTCGCCGAATTGGGTCGGCTGACCAACCTGGGCACACTGCGCTATCGGCCCGGCCGACCAAAGGTCACCGCGGTGAACTCCGCCTATCGGGTGGCCGCGCTCAACGATTCGTGGGAGGTGCCCGATCTCGGTGGTGTGGAGGGTCCGATCCTGCTGATCGACGATCTCACCGACACCGGGTGGACCCTGACGATGGCG
>NZ_JBILVF010000015.1:0-43145 GCF_044370595.1 Mycobacterium sp. | reverse complement strand
CAGCCGTGGCTACCCGCCGAGCATCCGGGAGATCGGCGACGCCGTGGGGCTGACATCCACGTCGTCGGTTGCCCACCAACTCCGCACGCTGGAGCGCAAGGGTTATCTGCGCCGCGACCCGAATCGACCGAGAGCGGTTGATGTCCGCGGTGCCGATGATGCCGCCGCGCCGGTACTCACCGACGTAGCCGGCTCGGATGTCCTGCCCGAACCGACCTTTGTGCCGGTGCTCGGGCGGATCGCCGCAGGCGGTCCGATCCTGGCTGAGGAGGCTGTGGAAGATGTCTTCCCGCTCCCCCGCGAACTCGTCGGGGAGGGGTCACTGTTCCTGCTGAAGGTGGTTGGGGAGTCGATGATCGACGCCGCCATCTGCGACGGAGACTGGGTCGTCGTGCGTCAGCAGAACGTCGCCGACAACGGCGACATCGTCGCCGCGATGATCGACGGTGAGGCCACGGTGAAAACCTTTAAACGGTCCGCCGGCCAGGTGTGGCTCATGCCGCACAACCCGGCCTTCGAACCGATCCCGGGCAACGATGCGGCGATCCTGGGCAAGGTAGTCACCGTGATCAGGAAGATCTGACGGCAGGGACGCTACTCAGGTGCCCTGACAAATCCGTTCGCCTGCGCGACATCCTCGCTAGCGAACCACACCTCGGGAATGGTGTTGTCGTAGAGCACCGATTCAGGGGTGTAGTACAGCCCCGAGTGGGTATTGCCCTTGATCCAGTAACCCTCCGGGGCTTGGAACGGGTCGGCCAGCGGAAGGTGAATGGCCGGGCGCCACGGTTCGTCCGCCTCTTCGCGGGTGAGCTGCTGGTAGTCCGGCTGATAGTCGTCCTCGTACCGCGGCTGATAGGTGGCGTGATAGTCAGCTTCGTAGTCGACCCGTGCGGCCGGCTCCTCGATGACGGCGTCGAACTGCCCGGTTCGCGAGTCCTCGACGGCGTGCCTGCGGCGGGGTGCGCCGAGCTTCTCCTCCAAATCCAGCCGCCAAGCCGCCGGAGAGGCCGCCAGTGTGCTGGCCGAGTGTCGACCCGAGCTGGACTTCGTTTCCGGGAACCAGTCGCCGGACGCGCTGACCTCAGCCAGATCGGCTTCGGTGGGAATACGCGTCGGAGCAGTGTCGATCGCGTCTTCGTCGCTATCGAACCCGGCATCGAACCCGGCATCGGACCCGGCGCTTTCCTCAATCGGCGGCGACCAGAAGTCGCGTTCGGCGTCGGCGTGGGTTCCCGTCGCGGGCCTTCGCCCGGGCCAGTAGTCGTCGTCGGTGTCGGTGCCGAAGAAGCCGCGATCGGCGACAACGTCGTCGTGCTGCGGCGGGCTCTTACGCTGCGTCAGCATAGCCATCAGGCCCAGTAGCGCGAGCAGGGGCAGGATGATCGCCAGCCACCACCAGCCCAATCCGCTCTCCTCAGCAGTCCCGCCTGAGGACGGAGCCGCCGGTGTCGCAGCGACGCCGTCAGGCATTTCCAAGCCGGATAATTCCGCGGCAAGTCCGGCGGGCTTGGAGCTGAACTCCTTGGTTGCTTGGTTCCAGGACAGTTCGCCGCCGCTGAAGGTCTGCGTGACGTTGTCGCCCTTGAGGGTCTGCTCGCCAGTGGGAGCACCGAGCGCACCCGTGGCGCCGCCCAGCTTCGCCCAGGCGGCGTTGAGTGGCCCGCGCACGACGATGGCGCCCGTGTCGGGCGTCCAGAAGATGGTCGGCTTGTCCGGGGCGCTGAATGAGCTGATCCGGCTGTTCGGCACACCGCCGTCAGCCTCCGGGCCGGTCGGCAGACCGAGGTCACCGGTCGGGCCGCCCAGCGACTCGTATTTCGTCAGGATCGCACCGGTGACCGCGTGCGCCCCGGTCTGCGGTGAGTAGAAGATCTTTCCGCTGGCGTAGCCCTGCGCCGCGGTGTTGTCGCCGATCATGGCCAGTTCGCCCTGCCGGGCGCCCAGCGGACCACCGAGCCCTCCGCTGGCCCGCCACGCCAGGTTGATCATGGTGACCGGATCCAGCGGGACGTCCAAGCCGGCGAGGCTGTCGGCCAGCCCAGGCGGGTCGGAGGTGAAGGTGTTGGTCTTGCTGTTCCAGGACAGCTGGCCACCGTTGAACCTCTGGCTGACGATATCCCCGTCGTAGCGTTCGTCCTCGACGGGCACACCCAGCTGGCCGGCGGAGCCGCCCAGTTTGTCCCATGCGGCATTGATGGCACCGCGCACTGCCCACGCGCCGGTATTGGGTGCCCAGAAGATGGCGGGTTTGTCGCTGGCACTGAAGGTGCTGACCCGACTTCTGGAACTGACCAGACCCGGAACCACGTCGATGTTGGGGAAGCCGAGGTCACTGTCGGCGGGCCCGCCGAGGGATTCGTACTTATCCAGGACGGGGCCGTAGATGAGATGGGCACCGGAGTTCGGGGTGAAGAAGATCTTGCCGTCGGCGAACTTCTGGCCGTAGCCCTCACCGACCGGAAAGATCTCACCGTCCTTGCCGCCGACAACAGAGCTGAGTCCGCCGGCGGCTTGCCAGGCCTGGTTGATGGCGTCTGCAGCGTCGCTTTCCGGGCTGGCCAGCGCTTCCGGGACTACCAGTGCGGCGGCAGCCACCGAAGCCGCCACGCCGAGTGTGAGCCGACGCATGGAACGGCCCAGCCAGGTAGCCACCGAGGTCATGCCTAATCCTCCTGCGTTCGGACCACTACACCCCTCAAAGCACTCCGAAATGGTTGCACCAAATCGGCCATAACAACCCGAAGCTTGCCACGACACGCAGGAATTTGCCGAATCGGACCCCTATTCGAGACGAAACCCCGCCCGGATTGTAATTAGCCGAAGCGTATTTATCGCCCTACACACCGAGGCTGCGGCCGATGATTTCCTTCATGATTTCGGTGGTTCCGCCATAGATGGTCTGGACCCGGGCGTCCAGGAACGCCCGCGCGACGTTGTATTCCCGCATGTAGCCGTAACCCCCGTGCAATTGCAGGCAGCGATCGACCAGTTTCACCTGCAGCTCGGTGGTCCACCACTTGGCCATCGCGGCCTGATCGGCGGTCAGTTTCCCGTCCAGCAGCAGACGAGTGAATTCGTCCACCATGATGCGGACGGCAGTTGTTTCGGTGGCCAATTCCGCGAGCAGGAATCGGCTGTTCTGGAATGAACCGATCGGTTTGCCAAAAGCTTTCCGCTGCGTCACGTACTCCAGTGTTTCGTCAAGTACCGCCTCCATTGCCGCGGCCGCCATGATGGCGATGGAGAGCCGTTCCTGCGGCAGATTCTGCATGAGATAGATGAATCCCATGCCCTCCTCGCCGATGAGGTTTTCCACGGGCACCTTGACGTCGGTGAAGGACAATTCGGCAGTGTCCTGGGCGTCGAGGCCGATCTTGTCGAGGTGGCGGCCACGCTCGAAGCCCGGCATACCGCGCTCGACCCCGAGCAGCGAGAAGCCCTGAGCGCCCTTTTCCGGGTTGGTCTGGGCGACCACTATCACCAGGTCGGCGTTGATGCCGTTGGTGATGAAGGTCTTTGACCCGTTGAGCACGTAATGGTCGCCCTCACGCACCGCCCGCGTCTTGATGCCCTGCAGGTCACTGCCGGTTCCCGGTTCGGTCATCGCGATGGCGGTGATCATTTCGCCGGTGCAGAAATGCGGCAGCCAGCGCTGCTTCTGCTCCTCGTTGGTCTGCTCGAGCAGGTAGGGCGCGACGACGTCGTTGTGCAGCGAGAATCCCAAACCGCTGTACCGGCCGGCGACGGTCTCCTCGACGACGATGGTGTTGTACCGGAAGTCGGGGTTACCCCCGCCGCCGTACTCCTCCGGCACCGCCATGCCCAGGAAGCCCTGCTTGCCGGCCTCCAGCCAGACCCCGCGATCGACGATCTTCTCCTTCTCCCACTGGTCGTGGTACGGGGCGACATGCTTGCCGAGGAAAGCCCGATACGACTCCCGGAACAGTTCGTGTTCGGGTTCGAACAGGGTGCGGGTGTACTTGACGGCTTTGCCCATGACAGTGACCTCCGCGGCGTTGACGACATTGAGGGGGTGCAGATCCGCCTTCGAGGATAGACCAACCGGACGGTTGGTTGCCTGGGCCCCTACTGGGTGGTGTACTGCCCGATCGTCGCTGCCAGCGCTGCGGGTACCCGCGCCTTCACCCGGGTGCCGTCACCGGTGTGCTCGGTGGCATCGACGCGGCCCTCGTCATGCAACCGGGCGACCAGGTCGCCTCGGGAATAGGGGATGGTCACGTCCACAGCGACCTCCCGGGGTTCGACCAGTTCCCCCAGCCGGGTGCGCAACCGGTCCACCCCCTCGCCGGTATGCGCCGAGACGAACACCGCGCCGGGCAGCGCACGCCGTAGCTGGGCCAGCATCAGGTCTTCAGCGGCGTCAATCTTGTTGACAACCAACAGCTCTGGAGAGGCTGGCGCGTGGTGATCGGCCTGAACCTCACGGATCACCTGGTGCACCGCCTCGATCTGGGCCGTCGGGTTGGCATCGGAGCCGTCGACGACGTGAACCAGCAGGTCTGCGTCGAGCACCTCCTCCAGGGTGGACCGGAACGCTTCCACCAGTTGGGTGGGCAGATGCCGGACGAACCCGACGGTGTCGGTCAGCACGAACGGCCGGCCGTCCTCGAAAAAACCTCGGCGGGTTGTCGGTTCCAGGGTCGCGAACAGCGCATTCTGAACCAGAACACCCGCCCCGGTCAAGGCGTTGAGCAGGCTGGATTTGCCGGCGTTGGTGTAGCCGACGATCGCCACCGACGGCACGTCGCTGCCCCGGCGGCGGCTGCGCTGGGTGTCGCGGACCTGTTTCATCTCCTTGATCTCGCGGCGCAGCCGCGACATCCGCTCCCGGATGCGACGGCGATCGGTTTCGATCTTGGTTTCGCCCGGGCCGCGCAGGCCCACTCCGCCGCCGCTGCCGCCGGCCCGCCCGCCGGCTTGGCGGGACATCGACTCACCCCAACCCCGCAGCCGGGGCAGCATGTACTCCATCTGGGCCAGGGCGACCTGGGCTTTGCCTTCCCGGCTGGTGGCGTGCTGGGCGAAGATGTCCAGGATCAGCGCGGTGCGGTCGATGACCTTTACCTTGACCACCTTCTCCAGAGCAGTCAGCTGGGCCGGACTCAGCTCACCGTCACAGATCACGGTGTCGGCGCCGGTGGCCACGACCAGCTGCCGCAGTTCGATGGCTTTACCGGATCCGATGTAGGTGGCCGGATCCGGCTTGTCGCGGCGCTGAATGAGACCTTCCAGCACCTCCGAACCGGCCGTCTCGGCCAGCGCGGCGAGCTCGGCAAGGCTGGCTTCGGCGTCAGCGGCGCTGCCTTCGGTCCACACCCCTACCAGCACAACGCGTTCCAGCCGAAGCTGGCGGTACTCGACTTCGCTGACGTCGGTGAGTTCGGTGGACAGCCCGGCCACCCGGCGCAAGGCCGAGCGGTCTTCCAGAGCCAACTCACCGAGGCTGGGCTCAGCCGGCGAGGGGCGCTGGGAGGTGGTGCGATCAGAATCGGTCATAGGAGATCTTCGATGGTGTCACGCCGGTACAACGTTGCGCATCCCCCATAATGTCCCCGAGCAACCCCGTCGGCTCACCGGTGCGCCGACCACCACTGCTCGGAGAGCTCTCCGCGGGCCACCAGGACCGACGGTCCACGCAGGAAGCTGGTGGTTTCGGTCACCTCGACGCTGACCTCACCGCCCGGCACCCGAACCGCCACCCCCCCGCCAGCAGCCCCTTGATACTCCAGCGCCGCCACGGCGGCCGCGACAGTCCCGGTACCGCACGACCGCGTTTCGCCGACACCCCGTTCGTGTACCCGCATCCGGATCGCGCCATCGCGAACCGGTGTGAGCACCTCGACGTTGACCCCATCGGGGAACTGGGCCGAGTCAAACTGCACCGGAGCGCCAACGTCCAGAACGGCCAACTCGGCGTCGGTGAGGTCGTCCACCAAGCAGGCCAGGTGCGGGTTACCGACGTCGACACCGATGCCGGCCAGGCGCCGCCCGCCGACGATGGCCCAGCCCGCACCAAGCAGGTTGACCTTGCCCATCTCCACGGTGATCTCGGCGCGATAGTCGTCGGCGCGGTGGATGACGACCGGGCGTGGGCCGGCCAGCGACCCGACGACGAACTCGTCGCGGCCCTCCAACCCGCTGGAGCGCAGATAGTGCGCGAATACCCGGACCCCGTTGCCGCACATCTGCGCCACCGACCCGTCGGCGTTGCGGTAGTCCATGTACCAGTCATCTGCGCCCACCCCCGCCGGGAGCCGTTCGAGCACACCGGCGCCCATCGCGGCCCCGGCGGTGATCACCCGCAGGACACCGTCGGCGCCCAACCCGCGTCGGCGGTCACACAAGGCGGCTACCGCGGCAGGGGTCAGATTCACCGCTCCGGCGGGATCGGACAGCACCACGAAATCGTTCTCGGTGCCATGCCCCTTGGCGAAAATCACCCGCTCAGGATACGTCCCGCCAGTGCGTCAGGGCCGAGTCGACGATCGCGGGCGACGCACCGTCGAGCCACCGGATCCGGTGGTCGCGACGGAACCACGACCGCTGCCGGCGCACGTAGCGGCGGGTGCCGATGAACGTCAGTTCCCGGGCCCGGGCAATCTCGGCGTCCCCTCCCCCGGTGTCGAGCGCCTCGATCACCTGCGCGTAGCCCAGCGCGCGGGCGGCGGTGACACCTTCGCGCAATCCGGCGGCCAGCAGCGTACGCACCTCATCGATCAGTCCGGATTCGAACATGGCGCCGGTGCGTTGAGCCAGCCGTCGGTCGAGTTCGGTGGTTTCCCGGTCTAATCCGATGATCGCGGTGTCCCATCGTGGCGCACCGATGCGCGGCGCGGAGGCAGCGAAGGGTTCGCCGGTCAGTTCGACGACTTCTAGCGCCCGCACGATCCGCCGCCCGTCGCTGGGCAGGATCGTGGCCGCCGCGGCCGGGTCGAGGCGAGCCAGTTCGGCGTGCAGGGCAACCGTCCCCTGCTGCGCGAGATGGTCTTCCCAGCGGGATCGGACCGCAGGATCGGTGGCCGGGAATTCCCACTGGTCCAACAACGACTGCACGTACATCATCGAACCGCCGACGATGACCGGTACCGCGCCCCGGCCGCGGATCGCTTCGATATCGGCGACCGCGGCGTGTTGATAGCGGGCCACCGTCGCGGTCTCGGTGACCGCCAGGACATCGAGTTGGTGGTGCGGCACGCCCCGCCGTTGCGCGGGCGGAACCTTGGCGGTGCCGACGTCCATGCCGCGGTACTGCTGCATGGCGTCGGCGTTGACGACCTCACCGCCGACCCGCTCAGCAAGGTCAAGGGCCAGTTGGGATTTCCCGCTGCCGGTGGGCCCGATCACGGCGATCGGCCGGCTCACTGAGGCGTCGGGACCGTTTCCGGGACGGGCACCCAGGTGCCGACGAAGTAGCCGACCCCGTAGGGAGCACCGCGGATGATCTCGGTGGCCCGCACCGGCCCTGGCGCCAACCCGGCGAGCACCTGGTAGGCGGCCCGCCCGACGATCCCGTCGGGCAGCGCGGTCAACGCCTCAGCCGCGCCGCGGGCCAGGGCGTCGTCGAGGGCGTCTTGGACGGCCTGTGATGCGGGGTCGTAGCCACCGGGTGCGCTCTGGTTCAGGGTGTTCGCTCCGTCGGCAACGATCAGGACACCGATCGGTTCGGCCGCCGCGTCGATCTCGGCGCGTAATGCCCGGCCGTGGGCCAGCGCCTGTTGCACCGCGCAGTCGGCGGGATAGACCCGCACGTCGACCCGGGCCTGCGGCCGAACTCTCCCCCGCAGCCAGCCGGCGAACAGTGCGCACAGCGGCAGCGCACTCACATCGGCGACGGGGTCCGGCGACAGCGTCACTGCGACGTCGGCTCCGTACCCGGCGAAGCTGCCGCGACTGCCCGCGTCGACCACCTGCTCGGTCGAGCCCACCGCTGGGCTTATCCCGATGACGATCCAGCGGTCCGGCAGGGTGGCGGCGGCAGCCAGTGCGGCATCGCGCAACCCCGCGACCTCGGTAGCGGCCGCGCCGGCTAATTCGGGCACCAGCACCGGCGCCGAAGGGGTCAGGGCGATGGCTGTCAGCACGGGCTCAACGCTAGCGACCGTGGGCTTCTTGTTTGTCTTCGTGGTCGGCGGTCGTGGTCTCCGCCTCACTGCGGGCCAATGCGACGGTGGCGACCACCATGGCCGCGATCGCGGCCACCAGCAACGCCCAGCCGCGGTCGCCGGGCCGCAACGATTCGCCCAGCACCAGAACGCCGAGGACCGAGGCCACAACCGGTTCGGCGACCGTCATGGTCGGCAGTGACGCCGCCAGCGATCCGGCCCGGAACGACGACTGCTGCCATGCGGTGGCCGCCACCCCCACCGCAGCCCAGACATACAGTTCCGGTGCTGACAGCACGGCTCCCAGACCGTGCCCGACGCGCTCGACCACCCCTTTTGTCAAGACCGCGAACACCCCCCACAACGCACCCGAAACGACACCCAGCAGCACCGCGGCGGCCGGCCGGCCCGCCATCATCCGGGCACCGATGACGCACAAGACCAGAACCGGCCCCAGCGCGACCACGACCGTCGTCCACACCTCGAGAGCGCCGCGGGCCTGCCCGGGAGTCGGATTTCCGACGGTGACGATGACTGCCACCGCCGCGGCCAGCAGGGCGGCCCACACCCACTGGGTGACCGACACCGGCGTTGCGGTGGCGCGGGCGTTGAACGGCAGTGCAAAGAGTAGCGAGGTGACCAGCAGCGCCTGCACCAGCAGCACCGACCCCAAACCCAGGGCCGCCGCCTGCAGCCCGAACCCGACGGCGGCGATCAGACTTCCCAGCCACCACTGCCGGTCACGCAGCAGCCGGGTGAACAGCGCCACATTCCCGACGGGTTCATCGGTGACCTCGTGCGCCGAGCGCTGATGCATCACATTGCCGATGGCGATGAAGAAAGCAGCACCGAGCGCAAGCAGTGCCGCGATGTCGGCCTGAGCCACGAACACCCCTCCTTCGATAGCCGCCAGAGTGCCCGTTACCCGGGCTGCACGGCAAGCGGGCCCGCGAACCAGCGCCACGCCCGAAGCCGACCTGATTCAATACCGGTGGTGGCCGGCCAGGAAGTTTCGGCTGCCCACGCATCGGCGCCGCTTCGCGCGGCAGGGGCGCGGCAGCACCGCGCGGAGGCGAGGAGAGTCTGAAAAGCCATGACGATCGACGACACCAGCACCGACGAATCGCGCGGATCCGCCCCCGTCCCCACGCCCCGGCCCGGACCGCCACGACCGGTCCCCCGCCCGCACCCGCCCACCAAGGCGGTGATCGCCCCGCCGTCCAGCGACCCACGGCGCTTCGGCCGCGTTGCCGAGGACGGAACGGTCTACCTGCGCACCACCGCCGGCGAACGGGTCATCGGCTCCTGGCAGGCCGGTGAGCCCAACGCGGCATTTGCTCACTTCGGCCGCCGGTTCGATGATCTGGCCACCGAGGTCACCCTGCTGGAGACGCGGCTGAAGTCGGGTACCGCCGATGCCCGCAAGATCAAGGCTGCCGCGGCGTCGCTGGCAGAGTCGCTGCCCACCGTCAATGTTCTCGGTGATGTCGATGCGCTGGCAGCCCGACTGGCCACAATCGCCGACCAGGCCAAGGAGACGGCACAGGCCGAACGGGTCCGCCGGGAGGAGCAGCGCGCCCAGCAGACCGCCCGTAAAGAAGCCCTGGCCGCCGAGGCTGAGGACCTGGCCGCCAACGCCACCCAGTGGAAATCCGCCGGGGACCGGATGCGCGCCATCCTCGACGAGTGGCGGACCATCACCGGACTAGACCGTAAAACCGACGACGCACTGTGGAAGCGGTACTCCGCTGCGCGCGACGCATTCAACCGTCGCCGGGGAGCCCATTTCTCCGATCTAGACCGCGAACGCACCGGCGCGCGAGAAACCAAGGAGCGGCTGTGTGCCCGCGCGGAGGAGCTGTCCGGTTCCACTGACTGGGCGGCGACGGCGGCGAAGTTCCGCGATCTGCTCGGCGAGTGGAAAGCCGCGGGGCGGGCCGCCAAGGACGTCGATGACGCGCTGTGGCAGCGCTTCAAAGCCGCCCAGGACACGTTCTTCGCCGCCCGCAACGCGCTCAACGCCGAGCGGGAGGCCGAATTCCAGGCCAACGCCGAGGCGAAGGAAAAGCTGCTGGCGGAGGCCGAGAAGATCGACATCTCCAACCTCAAGGCCGCCCAGGCGTCGCTTCGTGCGATCACCGAGCGGTGGGACGCGATCGGCAAGGCGCCCCGCGACAGTTCAACCGAGTTGGAGCGGCGGCTGCGGTTGGTGGAGAAGAAGATTCGTGACGCCGCCGACGCCGGACGCATCGATCCGGAGGCCCAGGCCCGGGCCGAGCAGTTCCGTGCGCGCGCCGAACAGTTCGAACGTCAGGCCGAGAAGGCCGCTGCGGCAGGCCGCGACCGGGACGCCGAGCAGGCTCACGCCAGCGCTGCCCAGTGGCGCGAATGGGCGACCGCGGCGGCTGCCGCCGTCACCAAAAAGCGGTAGGACTCTTCAGCGATCGTCCGGGCGGGGTTTGCGGTCCGGCGGCTCAAGTCCGTCCAGCAGTGAGGTGGCGTCCCGTTCGGAGGCCTCCTGACGGCGTTGCGCTTCGGCGGCCAACTGCAGTGCGGTACGGGTCCACACCACCCGAGCCCAGTGGAACGCCAGCAGAATCGCCGTTACCCACGCGAGCACCAGACCGATACCGGGGCCGGGCAGGCCAGCCGCGGCGGTCTGCCGCGACCAGACGGCCAACATGCCCAGCGGGATGGACACCGCGGTACCGGCCAGGGCGATCCAGGCCAGTGTCCAGCGCCGGGTCAACAGGGCCAGCATGGAGAACCCCACCCCGAACACCAGGGCGAACCAACTGAACAACTTCGACGGCAGCGCGATCGCGACGTCGGTCGCCGTGGCCGATCCCATCAGAACGTCGACCCCCCGCGCTCCGCCGGTGTGCGGGAGGATGAATGAGGCCACCAGCACGAAAACCAGAATCGCGACAACCAACGCCCTCGCACCCGGGTCGATCTCCCCAGCGACGCGACGTTCAGCCGCCTCCAGGTCGGCCTTGTAGGCCTCGAAGTCATCGGGGGTCATTGCCTGCATCCTGTCGTGATCGGCTCGGTGAGAGCCGGTGCGGTACCGACGGTCGGGAGTCCCAGTCCTACGGTGCGGGGTCGACGACCGGCAGCGTGCGCATCACCGGCCGGTGTACGGCGGTGCGAGAGCACTGCCGCGTCGGCGATCAGGTGATGCGGGGCCGCCGCGGTGATGGTGGTGGTGATGATGTCCCCGGGGCGCACATCGTCGTTTCCGGGCGCGAAGTGCACCAGACGTCCGTCCCGGGCACGTCCGCTCATCCGGGCGGTGGCAGCGTCCTTGCGGCCCTCACCGGCGGCCACCAGCACCTGAACCGCGCTGCCGACCAAGGACGTATTGCACTCCAGGGAGATGCCCTCCTGCAAGTCGATCAGCCGCTGATAGCGTTCCTGCACAACATCTTTGGGCAGCTGGCCGTCCAGTTCTGCGGCCGGGGTGCCGGGCCGGCGGGAGTACTGGAAGGTGAAGGCGGCGGCGAAACGGGCGCGGCGGACCACCTCCAGGGTCGCTGCGAAGTCTTCTTCGGTCTCACCGGGGAAGCCGACGATGATGTCGGTGGTGATCGCCGCATGCGGCATCGCCTCGCGCACCCGGTCGAGGATGCCCAGGTACTTCTCGGCCCGGTAGGACCGCCGCATCGCCCGCAGTACCCGATCCGACCCCGATTGCAGGGGCATGTGCAGTGCCGGACAGACATTGGGGGTTTGGGCCATGGCCTCGATGACGTCGTCGGTGAACTCCGCCGGATGCGGTGAGGTGAATCGCACCCTCTCCAGACCCTCGACGTCGCCGCAGGAGCGCAGCAGTGCGGCAAAGGCGCCGCGGTCGCGTGGAGTGTCGGCGGCGAAGGACACCCCGTATGCGTTGACGTTCTGGCCGAGCAGGGTTATCTCCAGGACACCCTGGTCGACCAGCGAGCGCACCTCAGCCAGGATGTCTGCGGGCGGGCGGTCCACCTCCCGGCCACGCAGCGACGGCACGATGCAGAACGTGCAGGTGTTGTTGCAGCCCACGGAGATGGAAACCCATGCAGCATAGGCGGATTCACGGGCAGCCGGCAGAGTGGAGGGGAACTCACGCAGCGATTCAGTGATTTCCACCTGGGCGGTCCTGTTGTGCCGGGCGCGCTCCAGCAGCACCGGCAGTGAACCGATGTTGTGAGTCCCGAAGACGACATCGACCCACGGCGCCCGGGCCAGTACGGATTCACGGTCCTTCTGGGCAAGGCATCCGCCGACTGCAATCTGCATGTCCGGGTCGGCCTGTTTGCGCGGGGCCAGATGGCTGAGATTGCCGTACAGCTTGTTATCGGCGTTTTCCCGCACCGCGCAGGTGTTGAACACCACCACGTCGGCGTCGGTGCCCTCCGGTGCACGGGCGTAGCCGGCAGCCTCCAGCAACCCGGCGAGGCGTTCGGAGTCATGCACGTTCATCTGGCAGCCGTAGGTGCGGACCTGGTAGGTGCGCGCCGACTGCGGGGTCGACGAAACGCCGCTTCCCAGGGGCAACACGGTCGTCACCCGCATCATGGTACGGAGGCCCTGCTCCCTGCGGTATTGGCGGATCGCCCCGCACCATGCGCGCCGCGCCGCGCCGCTCGGTAAGGTCGAAAGATCGAAGAGGGCGAAAGGAACCCAACGACCATGCCCGTACTGTCTCTGCGCCTGATCGGATCTGCGGCACTCGCCGCCGCGCTGGCCCTGACCGCCACCGCATGCGGCGGCACCAGCCAGGACACCAACACCATTGTCATCGGCACGAAGTTCGATCAGCCGGGGCTGGGCCTGAAGAAGCCGGACGGCTCGATGAGCGGATTCGATGTCGACGTCGCCAAGTTCGTCGCCAAGGAACTCGGCTATTCCGAGGATCAGATCCAGTGGAAGGAATCGCCGTCGGGTCAGCGCGAGAACCTGATCGACAGCGACCAGGTCGGCTACATCGTGGCCACCTACTCGATCACCGATGCGCGCAAGGAGAAGGTCGATTTCGCCGGCCCGTACCTGCTCACCGGACAGAGCCTGCTGGTCGCGGCCGACAATACCGAGATCACCGGCCAGGAGTCGCTGGCGAACAACAAGAAACTCTGCTCAGTCAGCGGGTCCACGCCTGCCCAACGCATCAAGGACAAATATCCAGGCGTTCAGTTGCAGCAGTACGACACCTACTCAGCGTGCATCGAGGCCCTGAAGAACGGCGCTATCGACGCCGTCACCACCGACGAAGTGATCCTGGCCGGATACGCCGCACAGACGCCCGGGGCTTTCAAGATCGTCGGCAAGCCTTTCTCCGAGGAGCGCTACGGGATCGGTGTGAAGAAGGGCGACAGCGGGTTGCGGACCAAGATCAACGACGCCCTCGCCAAGATGGAGTCCGAGGGAGCGTGGAAGGCGGCATTCGAGAAGAACCTCGGCCCGGCCGGGATTCCCACCCCGGCACCGCCTGCACTCGACCGCTACTGAGCACCGGCCAGTCGGGCCACTGATCGCCGCCTTCGCACGGCGAAGGAGCGCCAACGTCGGTATGGTCGCCTGATGAGCGTGGTCGGGGCGGGCCCAATGATCTCAATCAAGGGCGTCAACAAACACTTCGGCGCCCTGCACGTGCTCAAGGACATCGATCTCGACGTCGATCGTGGCCAGGTGGTCGTGGTGCTCGGACCTTCCGGTTCGGGTAAGTCCACGCTCTGTCGCACCATCAACCGGCTGGAGACCATCGACTCGGGCACCATCGCCATCGACGGCGAGGTGCTGCCCGCCGAGGGCCGCAAGCTGGCTCAGTTGCGCTCCGATGTGGGCATGGTCTTCCAGTCCTTCAACCTCTTCGCCCACAAGACCATCCTGGAGAACGTGATGCTCGCACCGGTCAAGGTGCGCAGGGTCGCCGCAGACCAGGCCAGGGAACGGGCCATGTCGCTGCTGGACCGGGTTGGGGTGGCAAGCCAGGCCGAGAAGTACCCCGCCCAGCTGTCCGGCGGCCAACAGCAGCGGGTCGCGATAGCCCGCTCGCTGGCCATGCAACCGAAGGTGATGCTGTTCGACGAGCCCACCAGTGCGCTGGATCCGGAGATGGTCAACGAGGTACTGGCCGTGATGACTTCGCTCGCCGCCGAGGGCATGACGATGGTGGTCGTCACCCACGAGATGGGGTTCGCCCGCCGCGCCGCCAACCGGGTGGTGTTCATGGCCGACGGCAGCGTGGTCGAAGACGCTGCGCCCGAGGAGTTCTTCGCCAACCCGCGTTCGTCGCGAGCCCGCGACTTCCTCGGCAAAATCCTGAGCCATTAGGTGGCGTGGATGCGGTCACGTTCCCTGCTGCCGGTGATCGCCCTGATGGGCATGGCGCTGGTCCTGCTGCTGGCGGGCTGCGGGAGCACGGAGAAGACGATCACCATTGGCACCAAGTTCGACCAACCGGGGTTGGCGGTCAAGAAGCCGGATGGATCGATGAGCGGTTTCGACGTCGACGTCGCTACCTACGTCGCGGGAAAGCTGGGATTCGACCCGGATCAGATCGACTGGAAAGAAGCCCCGTCCGGCCAACGGGAGACCCTCATCCAGAACGGGCAGGTCGACTACATCGTCGCCACCTACTCGATCACCGATCAGCGTAAGCAGAAGGTCTACTTCGCCGGTCCCTACCTGCAGACCGGACAGAGCCTGCTGGTGCGGGCCGACGAGACCGAGATAACGGGTCCGGAATCGCTGGCGAACGCCAAGAAGTTGTGTTCGGTGTCGGGATCGACTCCAGCGCAACGCATCAAGGACAAGTACCCGGGTGTCCAGTTACAGCAGTACGACACCTATTCGGCGTGTGTGGAAGCCTTGCGCAACGGCGCCATCGACGCCGTCAGCACCGACGAGGTGATTCTGGCCGGCTTCGCTGCCCAGTATCCCGGCACGTTCAAGATCATCGGAGAGCCGTTCTCCACCGAGTACTACGGGATCGGACTGCGACTCGGTGACCGTGAACTGCTCGACAAGATCAATGCCGCGATCGTGGCGATGCAGCAGGACGGCAGTTGGAAGGCCGCATTCGACCGGAACCTGGGGCCGGCCGGCATCAGCGCCCCAACTCCCCCGCCGTTGGACACCTCCGCCGGCGACGGTTCGTCGGCGGAAGTCGACATTCTGGGCAAATACGGCGGACTTATCGTCAAGGCCTTCTGGACCACCGTGAAGCTGACCGTTTTGGCTGCGATAGGGGCACTGATCCTCGGGACTGTGCTTGCGGCGATGCGACTTTCGCCGGTGCCGATGTTGAACTGGATCGGGGCTGGCTACGTCAACGTGGTGCGTAACACCCCGCTGACGTTGATCATCCTGTTCTGCTCGTTCGGTCTGGCCCAGACGCTGGGCATCACACTTGTCGATCCCCAGTCGCCGACGTCGATCGCCGACAGCAACTTCCGCCTCGCGGTGCTGGGACTGGCGGCCTATACCGCGGCATTCGTCTGTGAGACGGTGCGATCGGGGGTCAATACCGTACCGGTGGGCCAGGCCGAAGCGGCCCGCTCTTTGGGCCTGACATTCGGTCAGAATCTGAGAATAATTCTGCTGCCGCAGGCATTTCGCTCGGTGCTCATTCCACTGGGCTCGGTTTTGATCGCGCTGACCAAGAACACCACGATTGCCTCGGCGATCGGGGTTGCCGAGGCCGCCCTGCTGATGAAGGAGATGATCGAGAACACCGCGGCGTTGCTGGTGGTCGGCGGCATCTTCGCATTAGGGTTCCTGCTATTAACCCTGCCGATGGGCCTGCTGTTCGGGTGGCTGGGCAAGCGCTGGGCGGTGGTGCGGTGACCGCGTCGTCAGTGCTCTTCGACGCGCCGGGTCCGCGGGGCCGGGCGCGCAACCGGATCATCTCGGTAGCCACCGTCGCCTTGGCTGCGGTGGCGGTATGGGCGGTGGTCGACAGGCTCGCCGACAAGGGCCAGTTGACGGCGGTGAAGTGGCGGCCGTTCCTGACCGGCGATCTCTGGAAAACGTATGTGCTGCCGGGCATTGTGGGCACCCTGACCGCGGCGGCGCTGTCGATCGTGTTGGCCGGGATCCTTGGATTCGCCCTCGGGATGGGCAGGCTCTCGCCGCTGCGGGCGGTTCGAATCCCCTGCGCGGTGTTCGTGGAGTTCTTCCGCGCGGTGCCGGTGCTGATCATGATGATCTTCGCGTATTTCCTCTACGCGCTGTATGACGTGTTCCCCTCCAAGTACCTTGCCTTGGCGGGGGTGGTGACCGGGCTGACGCTGTACAACGGCGCGGTGATCGCGGAAATCGTCCGTTCCGGGGTGAACTCGCTTCCGCGCGGCCAGAGCGAGGCAGCCTCTGCGCTGGGTCTGAGTTGGGGTCAGACGATGCGGTCGATCCTGCTGCCGCAGGCGATTACCTCGATGCTGCCGGTGCTGGTCTCCCAACTGGTGGTGGTGCTCAAAGACACCGCGATCGGCTACCAGATCACCTTTTTGGAGATGGTTCGCCAAGGCACTGTGATCGGCTCGACTTACGGCAATTATATTCCTGCGCTGATCGTGATCGCGGTGCTAATGATCGCGCTGAACTTCGCGCTGTCGGCGGCCGCGACCCGGCTTGAACGGCGGCTGCGCCGATCTAAACGTGCCCCTGAGCCGTTGGAGGCCAACACGATCCTCGAGCCGGGTGACTGACCGCTAGTCGGTGTCAGCGACTGGCCCACCGCTGGAGCAGTTCCCGGTCGGGTGGCTGGTAGAAGGACAGCACGCATGCCCGCAGCCGAGTGCGGCCTAGTGCGGCAGCGTCGCCAGTTGTTGTTCGACGGTGACGGCCATCTTGGCCAGGACGGCCGGATTTCGACAGGTCACTCTGGCGAGTCCCCGATTGCGGGTCCACCCGTGATTAGAGTCTGGGTGTTGTCGCTGCGGGGCCTAATAAACCGGCCCCTGACGCCGAATCTATCGGGGTGGCCGCCTAGAGTTGGCCACAGGTCGTCACCGAATTTCCACGCGACTCCGGACATGCTCCAAAGTGACCGAAGGGGTGAAGTTTCGTGCCTGACAAAGCCGTTTACGACAGCGCCGTTTACGACAGTGCCGTTTACGACAGCTTGGACGCCGCTGCTGGTGCTGTCGCCGCCCAGGTGATCGCCTGGCGTCAGCATCTTCATCAGAACCCCGAACTGTCCAACCGGGAGGTGAATACCGCGGCACTCATCGCTGAGCAGCTGCGATCCCTGGGCCTGGATGAGGTCCGCACCGGTATCGCCGGCCACGGCGTCGTCGGCGTCCTCAAAGGCGGCCAGCCCGGCGACCGGGTGATCGCGCTGCGCGCCGACATCGATGCGCTTCCGGTGACCGACGAGTGCGGCGCACCGTATGCCTCCACGGTGATCGACGAGAACTACCCCGGCGGCCCGTTTCCGGTGTCGCACGCCTGCGGCCACGACTGTCACACCGCGATGCTGCTGGGAGCCGCCACCGTCCTGGCCGGCAACCGCAAATCCCTCCCGGGCACAGTGCTGTTCGTCTTCCAGCCGGCCGAGGAGGGCCCTCCCGTCGACGAAGACGGCGGAGCACACGCAATGATCGCCGCGGGCGCCTGCGATAACCCCGTACCCACGATGGCCTTCGGATTCCATGTAACTCCGTATCCGAAGGGATACATCGGCTACCGCGCCGGTAATCAGTTCGGCGCCTCATGCCTGATCAAGATCGTCATCACCGGTATGCAGGTCCACGGCTCCACCCCCTGGGCGGGAATCGACACCATGCCGGCGGTCGGCGCCATCCTGACCGGCATCGGGCAGCTCTACCGTCAGATCAGCGCATTCGACCCGGTCACCGTCAGCATCGGCCATGTCGAAGACGTCGGACGGTTCAACATCATCGGCCAGACGACCACGCTGTGGGGCACCATCCGCTGCTCTGTCGAATCCGATATGGCCGACGTGCAGAAGCGGCTCGAGACCTTGGCCGAGCACTGCGCACAGGCCTACAACTGCTCATCCACCGTCGACTATCTGCAGAACGTGCCCGCGGTGCACAACGAGCCAACCTGGCTCGCCGCCGGATTGCCGACGTTCAAGCGCGTCGTCGGCGCCGACAAAGTCGTCCAGACCCAAGCCACCCTCGGCTACGACGACGTCTCCGAATTCGTCAACCGTTACGGCGGCCTCTACGTCACCCTCGGTGTTCAAGACACCGAACTGGATGACGACAACAATCCCCGCCCGATCACAGGCGGTCGTGGCATGGCGATGAACCACAACCCGCACTTCTACGCCGATGACGACACCCTCGTCACCGGCGTCCGCCTGCACTGCCAGGTCGCCTACGACCACCTCACCGGAGCGCTGGTCACGAGCCGCTGAGCGCCAGTTCTAAAGCGTCGCCGCCGAGGCCCTCAACTCCGGCCGTGCATCCGACTCGCGCCCGGTTAACCTAGAGACAGCACGGGATCGGTGGATCAGGGTCGATGACTACACTCGGCGCCGCTCCCGCTCGGTCGCCAACGCATCGGTGACCACCGCGACGGCCATACCCTGGCTGTAGCCGCGACGGGCGAGCATACCGACCAGTCGCCGTGTCACTTTCGCGTCATCGCCGTCGCCGAGCACCTCCCGCCGGAGTCGGCGCTGCACGAGTTGCTCGGCACGGCCACGTTCGGCGCTGGCACCGATGCCGTCGAGCGCCGCGGCGATCAGTTCCTCGCCTACTCCTTTGGTCCGAAGTTCAGCTGCCAGGGCGCGTTTGCCCTTCGCGGCATTGGCCTGCCGGGAGCGCACCCACTGCTCAGCGAAGTCCTCGTCGTCGATGAGCCCGACGGCTTCCAGCCGGTTGAGCACCGCCTCGGCGGCGTCTTCGGGATAGCCCCGTTTGGCCAGCTGAACGGCAAGCTCCGCCCGGGTCCGAGCCCGCACAGTGAGTAGGCGCAAGCACAAGGCATGCGCCTGCTCCTGGCGGTTCCCAGAAGTCGCCTCGCTGGTCTTAGAAGTCAACGGGGGCGGGCAGGACGTCGTCGGCGAGCTCGTCGGTCATCACAGCCCCGATGCCCAGCTTCTCCTTGATCTTCTTCTCGATCTCGTTGGCCACGTCCGGGTTCTCCATCAGGAAATTGCGGGCGTTCTCCTTGCCCTGGCCGAGTTGCTCACCCTCGTAGGTGAACCAGGACCCTGACTTGCGGATGAAGCCCTGTTCGACGCCCATGTCGATGAGTGAACCCTCGCGGCTGATGCCCTTGCCGTAGAGGATGTCGAACTCGGCCTGCTTGAACGGCGGAGACACCTTGTTCTTGACGACCTTCACACGGGTGCGGTTGCCGACGGCATCGGTGCCGTCCTTGAGGGTCTCGATCCGGCGGACATCCAGGCGCACTGAGGCGTAGAACTTCAATGCCTTGCCGCCGGTGGTCGTTTCGGGAGAACCGAACATCACGCCGATCTTCTCGCGAAGCTGATTGATGAAGATTGCGGTGGTACCCGAGTTGTTCAGAGCGCCGGTCATCTTGCGCAGCGCCTGGCTCATCAAGCGGGCCTGCAGGCCGACGTGGCTGTCGCCCATCTCTCCCTCGATCTCGGCTCGCGGGACCAGCGCGGCCACCGAGTCGATAACCAGAATGTCGATGGCGCCAGAGCGGACCAGCATGTCGGCGATCTCCAACGCCTGCTCACCGGTATCGGGCTGGCTGACTAGCAGCGAATCGGTATCCACCCCGAGGCTCTTGGCGTACTCGGGATCCAGGGCGTGCTCGGCGTCGATAAACGCGGCGATACCGCCGGCGGCCTGCGCGTTAGCCACCGCATGCAAGGCGACGGTGGTCTTGCCCGAGGACTCCGGGCCGTAGATCTCGACGACGCGTCCGCGGGGCAGACCACCGATGCCCAGTGCCACGTCCAGGGCGATGGAACCGGTCGGGATGACCGAGATGGGCGCTCGGACCTCGTCACCCAGACGCATCACCGCGCCTTTGCCGTGGTTCTTCTCGATCTGCGCGATCGCCAGTTCGAGGGCCTTCTCGCGGTCGGGGGCTTGTTGTGCCATGGGTGTCTCCGTTCCTGTGGTGTTCGGCTGACCGGTTGTTGGTCGGTTAGCCGTGACGTTAGAGAGGGCCTCTGACAAAACCTCGTCAGAACTCACGGACAAGTTTCTGTTCGGACACCGCTCACAGTAACGAACATGTGTTCGATCGCAAGTGTGGCGCGCGGCGTGTCGCTACCACTGTTCGCGTGGCACGTCGAAGTCGGCGCACAACGCCCGCCATACCTCGCGGGGTTCGACACCAGCCTCGATGGCCTGGGCGGCGGTGCGGCCGCCAAGTCGAGTCAGCACGTGGTCCACCAGCAGGGAAGTGCCCCGCACCGGACCGAACTGCACCTCGACAAGTTCGTGGAATTCGGTGAGCCGCATGCTCAACAAGTTACCCAGTAGGCGCTTGCACCTGCGTTGGGAGATCAGGCGGCGTGACGGGCGTTGCACGAAGAACAGGGCGCCGTTTGCGGCTGCGCTGGTCAACGGCCCGCGGCCGTCGCACTTCACTTACGCGCGACCTCCCGTCAGCAGACTTGCCGCCAGATCTCGACGAGGTGCTCCACCTCGATGTGGATAGGAATAACTAACAAGTCGCCTGGTGGCAAACCGCGACCGGATCGGTCACTCCCGCGGCACTCTCCCCCGCCCGCCGTGCGGCCTGGCGATAGCTGATATCTGACAGCACCTGACCGATCGCAGCGATCAAAGCCTCAGCACTCAGTGGTCTCACCAGTTTCCCACTTCCCTGTCGCGCAACGCGATTCGCCAACTCCCACTGATCTCCATCGCCCGGTACGACAACTACGGGAACCCCGGCCAGCAATGATTTGGACAGCATTCCGTGCCCGCCTCCACACACGACGACATCGGCGTGGCGCAACAGTTCGTCTTGGCGGACCCGGGCAACCCTCGCCCACGGCGGCATCGCCAAATCGGCACCCCCGAGCCGGGACACCACCAACCGGGAACCGGTCGGAAGCGTGCGTCCTGGCACGAGGCACTGCAACGACACCTCGGCCAAGCCGGCAGCCCCGGTGACCGCGGTCGAGGGCGCGACCACCACAACCGGGCCGTCGCCTGGCGGGATCGCCATTACCTCAGTGGTCGGCTCGAAGTGCAACGGGCCCACGACGACGGCCTCGGCCGGCCAGTCAGGACGCGGCACCTCCAGTGCCGGCAAGGTTGCGATAAGGCGGCGGCGCGGACCGGGATCGCGGTCCGGCAGGCCGATGCCGGCGCGACAGTCTGCACGCTGGCGGTCGCCGATCCGGATCGATCGGGCGGTGAAGGCACGCATGACTGCATCACGCACCCGTCCGGCGACATCGGTTCCCGGAGCCAGGCCGCTGCCGATCGGCGGCAATCCTTTCGACGGCAGGTAGAGCGGATGTGGGCTGAGCTCGACCCACGGCACACCGAGTAGTTCAGCGGCCATTCCGCCACAGACGGTGATAACATCAGAAACGACAAGATCAGGCCGAAGCTGTTGGAGCGCAACCTGATTCAAGACCGCCATCCGGGCGGCGCGCCGGTGAATCTTTGACCCGGCGTCGTCATCGTCATCAGAGCCCTCGGGCTCAAGGCCGACCAACGCGACCGCCTCGATCCCGGCTTCCCGGACGGTATCGAGCCACTGCCGACCGGTCAGCAACACGGGATCATCGCCGGCGTCGGCTAGACGAAGGCACAGGGCGATCGCCGGGAATACGTGCCCTGCCTCCGGCCCGGCCACAATTGCAACCCGCATCAGCCTAGGACTCGCTCACCATCACGCCCATGACCCACGATTCAGCCCTCCAGGACCACCCTAGACGCGGGCCAATCCGAGACCGGATGATTCGCCATCGGATCGACTGGCGCCCGGACGGACGACAGCCCGCGGATTAGGCTGAGACCATGACCGAGCAGATCAACGTCAGCACCGACATCGACTCCGCCGTGGACAACGCCCATGTCGTGGAGGTTCTGCTGCGCAGCCTGCAGGCCCAGGACGCCGACGCCGCAGGGGCCGTCCTCGATGACAACCTGGTGTATCAGAACGTCGGATTCCCGACGATCCACGGCCGCGCACGGGCTATGAAACTCTTCCGCGCCATGGAGGGCCGAGCGGGCTTCGAGGTCAAGACCCACCGCATTGCGGTCAACGGGTCCTCGGTGCTCACCGAACGGACCGACGTCCTGCAGTTCGGCCCACTGCGGCTGCAGTTCTGGGTGTGCGGCGTGTTCGAGGTACACAACGGCCGAATCACCCTGTGGCGCGACTACTTCGACATGTGGAACTTCACGAAGGCGCTGGTGCGCGGTGCGATCGGCGTCGCAGTGCCGGGGTTGCGTCCGACGCTCTGAGCCGTCAGACGCGCTGCGCGGTTCCGAGTTCCTCGAACGCCTGCGCCCAACCCGACAGCCGGTCGGTGGCGTCGGTGAGTTCATCGCGGTAACGCTGGGGGGACAGCCCCTCGCCGGCGTTGGCCGACGAGACCAGATGCGCGGCGGCGGTCACCATCTCGTTGTACTGACGCACCCCGCTGTTGAGCTGCGCCGTCAGCGCGTTGATGGTCGGGGCCAGATAGGCCCGGGAGTCGGGGTTGTCCCCCGCCGCCCGTTCCATGGCCGCCACCTCCGACGCAGTGGCCGCCATCGTCGCCGCGGACCGTCCGGCCGCGGCGGTCAGCTCACGTATCTCGCCGGCCGGCAGTAACCGACCGCGATCGATCACGCCGAGCAGCGAGTGCAGCCCCCGCTCGGAGGCGGCCAGCGCCGACATCGCCGACCGGGCCACCGACCCCAGGGGCGGGAGACGGCGGTCACTGACCTGACGCTGCGGCGGCAGCGGCTCACCGCGCAACCATCGGTAGCGCAGTAGCCACAGGGTGGCCGGGACGGCGGCTCCGGCTGCGATGAGCCCGGTGATGAGCAGTGCCCACACCGGTGTGCTCCACGCCGCCAGCAGCCCCGTCACCAAAACCCAGAAGGCCGCCGCGAAGGTGAAAAACAGTCCGAACCGCAGCGCCCAGCGCCGCTTACGCAACAGCCGGGCCCGCGGATCGGCCGCCGCACTGAGCCGCTGTGCGGCGACATCGGCGTACTCGCTGACGGTGTCGATGCTGCGTTGCGCGGCCGAGCGCCAGTAACGCGAGCCCTGGTGGGCCTTCACCGTCATCGAGTACCACCTTTCATTTGAAAACCTACTGGCCGAGCGGCTGCTCGGGCTCAGGGGCGATGGACGGGGTGGCCGGGGCTGCGGCGCCGCCCGCGGTCAGGGAATCCCCGCGCATCGAGGCCCTGATCTGCTCGAGCCGCGAATGTCCGGCCATCTGTACACCGGCCTGCTGAACCTCCGCCATCCGGCCCTGGACGGAGTTCTGAGCCAACTCGGCTGAGCCCATGGCGTTGGCGTAGCGCTGCTCGATCTTCTCGCGCACCTCGTCGAGATTGGGCGTGGTGCCCGGCGCGGCCATCTCGTTCATCGACCGCAGCGACTCGGCGACCTTTTCCTGCATCTTGGCCTGCTCAAGCTGGCCGAGCAGTTTGGTGCGTTCGGAGACCTTCGCCTGCAAATTCATGGCGCTCTGCTCGACAGCCTTCTTGGCCTGCTGCGCGGCTTGTAACGCCCCGTCATGCTGGACTTTAAGGTCCTCGACGCTCTGTTCCGCGGTCACCAGCTGGGTGGCGAAGGCCTCGGCGGCGTTGGTGTACTCGGTGGCCTTGACCGTGTCACCGGCAGCGGTGGCCTGGTCGGCCAAGGTGAGCGCCTGACGGACGTTGGCCTGCAGCTTCTCGATGTCGGCGAGCTGGCGGTTCAGCCGCATCTCCAGTTGGCGCTGATTGCCGATAACCTGCGCGGCCTGTTGGGTGAGCCCCTGGTGCCGACGCTGCTCTTCCTCAATCGCCTGCTGGATCTGGATCTTGGGATCGGCGTATTCGTCAACCTTGGCACCGAATAGCGCCATCAGGTACTTCCACGCCTTAACGAACGGATTGGCCATTAGGTGTTGCCCCGCCTTCGAGTCGAGTGCCGCATTGGAGTCGGTTTGTCCGAGCTAGTTCTAACCCAATTTATCGGTTCCAGCGCGCAGACCACACCACGTTGCCGGGCCGGTTGCGGGTTTTCGACAATTTCTGGGCAAAACCGCAGGATCAGGCTACCGCCATGGCCGCGGGGTGCGGGATCACCGCGGGGGCTACATCCAGTCCGGTCACAGGCAGCCGACCGATACCTTCGTGGCAGGCCAGTTCGGTGCCGGCGTCGCTGAGCACCCGCGACAGCGGCACGTGCAGTGCGGTGCAGATGGCGCTGAGTAGCTCACTGGAGGCCTCCTTGCGACCCCGTTCGACCTCGGAGAGGTAACCCAGGCTGACCCGTGCGCAATCGGAGACCTCACGCAAGGTGCGGCCCTGAGAAGTGCGCGTACGGCGCAGTACGTCACCGATCACTTCACGCAGCAGTACCGCCATGGCGCTGTCCTCCTCATATCGTTGCAGCAATTTGTGCAACGCAGCGCACGCCCGGATGGTTCCCGTAGGACCCCCCTCAGGCCCCGGACCGCTGCCCGCGCACCGCCGACACGACGTAATCGATGCCGGTGAGGACAGTCAGCACGATCGCGGCCCACATCACCCACCACGCCACGGTGGTCCACATGGGCGGCCAGTTGTGCAGCGGCAGGATGAACAGCCCGATGGCGATCGCCTGCACGAGCGTCTTGAGCTTGCCGCCCCGGCTGGCCGGAATGACGCCGCGGCTGATGACGGCGAAGCGGAGGACTGTGACGCCGATCTCCCGGATAAGGATGAGCACCGTGACCCACCACGGCAGGTCACCGAGCATGGACAGCCCGATCAGCGCCGCCCCGATCAGCATCTTGTCGGCGATCGGATCAGCGAGCTTGCCGAACTCGCTGGTCACGCCGTAGCTACGGGCCAGTGAGCCGTCGAGCCGATCGGTGATCACGGCCACCGCGAAGATCACGAATGCGGCTATCCGACTGGCGGTTTCATGCCCGTCACCGGTGAAGAGGACGAGCAGGAAGATCGGAACCAGAACCAGCCGCAGCCCGGTCAGCAGATTGGGGATGTGAACCATCCATTCGTGCCGAATCGTCGGCGGAGTGTTCGAATGGCCCGTCACGGCAAACAGAATATCGGTTCATCCACGCGATCGGCGCCGACCGACGCCGGACTCGGTACAGCGAAGCTAAGTCGGCCGGGGCGTCGCGACGGGCAACATCCGGTTTCGCCGGGAACGGAGTCCCGGGATGAGCACCGGCACCCGGTTGCGGTCTTCGCGATAGGGACCACCAAGATCGGCGCGAGGTCCCACTCCTCAAGGTGGATCGCAAGCAAAGTCTAGGCCGCGAAAGTTGTTGAAGGAAAACCGATTCCCTAGCGGGGATGTCCGAACAGGCTGTGGGGCGGGCGATCCGTTGAGCCAGTCTTTGCCAACGGATAGACCTTTGGGCAGTCGCGGCCCGATAGGGTGGCTGGCGTGTCCGACCACTCCCCTTTGCCTCCGTCGGTTCAAGCCGCCGGCCGCGAGGTAGTGATCCGCCGCGCCCGCACCTCCGACGTGCCGGAGATCAAGCGTCTGGTGGACACTTACGCCGGGCGGATTCTGCTGGAGAAGAACCTCGTAACGCTCTACGAGTCGGTTCAGGAATTCTGGGTCGCCGAACTCGACGGGCGGGTCGTCGGGTGCGGTGCCCTGCACGTGTTATGGACCGATCTTGGCGAGGTGCGTACCGTCGCGGTGCACCCTGAGGTCAGGGGCCGGGGCATCGGGCACGCGATCGTCGACCGGTTGCTGGAGGTCGCCCGCGAGTTGCAACTCGAGAGATTGTTCGTGTTGACCTTCGAGACAGATTTCTTCGGCCACCACGGCTTCGCTGAGATCGAGGGCACCCCGGTGACCGCTGAGGTCTACGAGGAGATGCGCCGCTCCTATGACATCGGCGTGGCCGAATTCCTCGACCTCAGCTACGTCAAACCAAACATCCTCGGCAATACCCGGATGCTGCTGGTGCTCTGACTCCCCTCGCGCCCAAACCTCGGTTTGGGCGTGAAAGTGCCACTTCGGCTGACCATTTCGTCGATCCGGCTTGGTCAGAAATCCTCTGGCACCCCGGTGTCGTCCTCGTCGTCGATATCCTCACCGGCTGCCCCACCCCCGCCCCGGATGGCGGCCAAGGTTGCAGCCAGCTCATCGGGCTTGACCAGAACCTCACGCGCTTTGGAGCCCTCCGAGGGTCCCACGATGCCGCGGGTCTCCATAAGGTCCATCAACCGGCCCGCCTTGGCGAAGCCCACCCGCAGCTTGCGCTGCAGCATCGAGGTGGAGCCGAACTGGCTGGACACCACCAGCTCGATGGCCTGCAACAGGACGTCCATGTCATCGCCGATGTCGGGGTCGACCTCAGCACGGTCGCCGGACGCCTTGGCGCTGGTGACACCCTCGGTGTAGTCCGGCTCGGCTTGATCCTTACAGGCCTGAACCACGGCCTGAATCTCCTCGTCGCTGATGTAGGCACCCTGCAGACGGATCGGCTTGCTGGCACCCATCGGCAGGAATAACCCGTCGCCCATACCGATCAGCTTCTCGGCGCCCGGTTGATCGAGGATGACCCGACTGTCGGTCAGCGACGATGTCGCAAACGCCAGCCTCGAGGGGACGTTCGTTTTGATCAGGCCGGTGACGACGTCCACTGACGGGCGCTGAGTCGCCAGCACCAGGTGGATGCCGGCGGCTCGGGCCTTCTGGGTGATCCGAACAATGGCGTCCTCGACGTCGCGCGGAGCGGTCATCATCAGGTCGGCCAACTCATCGACGATAGCCACGATGTAGGGGTAGGGCTTGTACTCGCGCTGGCTGCCCAGCGGCGTGGTGATCTTCCCCGACCGGACATTGGCGTTGAAGTCGTCGATGTGACGCACACGGGAGGCCTGCATGTCCTGGTAGCGCTGCTCCATCTCCTCAACCAGCCAGGCCAGCGCGGCGGCCGCCTTCTTGGGCTGGGTGATGATCGGCGTGATGAGGTGTGGAATGCCCTCGTAGGGAGTCAATTCCACCATCTTGGGATCGATCAGGATCATCCTGACCTCTTCGGGGGTCGCCCTGGCCAGCAGCGACACCAGCATCGAGTTGACGAAACTCGACTTTCCCGAACCTGTCGAGCCCGCAACCAAGAGATGCGGCATCTTGGCCAGGTTGGCCGAGATGAAGTCCCCCTCGATGTCCTTGCCGAGCCCGATCACCAACGGGTGGTGATCGCTGCGTGTTGACGGTGCGGTGAGCACATCGGCAAGCCGCACCATCTCGCGGTCGGTGTTGGGCACTTCGATACCCACCGCCGACTTGCCCGGGATTGGAGCCAGCAGGCGCACACTCTCGGTCGCGACGGCGTAGGCGATATTGCGCTGCAGCGCAGTGATTTTCTCGACCTTGACACCGGGTCCGAGTTCGACCTCGTAGCGGGTTACGGTCGGTCCACGCGTGCACCCGGTGACCGCGGCATCGACTTTGAACTGCTCCAGCACCGAGGATATCGCGTCCACCATATGGTCATTGGCCGAACTCCGCCGCTTCGGCGGGTCACCGGGAGTGAGCAGTTCCAGCGACGGCAGGGTGTAGGGCCCCTCCACAATCCGGTCCAGCGATGCGGTCTGCTGCTTGGGCGCAGCCGCCTTCTTGCGCCGCGGCTTAATCGGCTCTGTCGCATTGGGTTCCGCGGGTCCGGCTTCGTCAAGGGGATAGTTGTCGTAGGGGGTGCCGACGGGCCCGGATTCAACCGCCCACGCCGGCGGCTCGTCGGCACTGTAGGCGCGCGGGTCGTCGTAGGAGCCACCGGAGAGGTCTTCCATGGCTGCTGCCGCCCGGCCCTGCCGTCGGCTGCGGCGCGCGCCGGTGCTGCCGACGTCGTCGCCGTAGGAGTCTTGGGCGCAGTCGTCGTAGTCGTCGTAGTCGTCGTAGACGTCGTAGACGTCGTAGACGTCGTCGCCACCGTCGTAGCCGGAGCCATAGGCGTCATAGGCGTCGTCATAGGCGTCGTCATCGTCGTAGTCACCGTCGGCGTAGCCGCCCCGGGTGCCGAACATCGCGTACAGGGTTGCGGGTAGTTCCCGGATGGTGGTTCCGGTGATCAGCAGTAGCCCAAAAATCGCCGCGAAGATGAGCAGGGGGGTAGCGATCCAGGCGGTGAGTCCGTCGGCCAACGGGCCGCCGACGACGAAGCCGACGAACCCGCCGGCGTGCTGCCGGGCCGCCGGGTCTGCAGGCGACCCGGACCATAGATGCCACAGGCCCAGCACCGGCAGGCCGATCATCGCCGCACCGAGCACCAGTCGGGGGCGCGTCGGTGGGTAGGGCTCGGTGCGCATCAGGATCACCGCGATGGCCACGATCAGCAGGGGAAGTAGTACGACGGCGCCGCCGATGACGGTCCGCAGGCCGGAGTCGATCCAGGCCCCCACCGGCCGGGCGGCGTCGAACCAGCAGGCCGCGGCGATCACCACCGCCAGAGCCACCAGGGCCAGGGCCAGGCCGTCACGGCGATGGCCTGGCTCGATATCGCGGGCTCGACCCACCGACCGAGCCGTCGACCCGGCGCCTCGGGCTACGACCAACCACGTCGCCCGAGCAGCCCGGCCGGTAGCGGCGGCCGCGACGGTGATCGGTGACGCGGACTTCTTAGCCACCGGCTTGCGGCGCGGTGGCGCGGGTCTGGTGGACCGGGAAACCGGTCTCGTAGTACTACCTGAACTGGTCGTTCGCGCGCCAGAGCGAGCGGCCGTCTTGTTCGCCATGCGGGCAGACTAATAGCCCTGGCCCCTTCTGCACCATACGCCACACTGGTCACAGCACGGCCGTTGCCAGACCGCAATCAATCGGCGAATGCAGACCTCAGTGCCGCCTTGCGGGCGGCGGCCGCCTCAAACCAGGATCGCTCCCGCTCGGAGGTCGGGACCAACTCAGGCACCGGGACAGGTTGACCGTCGTCGTCGACGGCCACCATCGTGAAATAGCAGCTGTTGGTGTGCCGACGAGTGCCGTCCCGGATGTTCTCGGTTTCCACCCGGATGCCGACCTCCATCGAGGTGTGGCCGGTGTGGTTCACCGACGCTGAGAACGACACCAATTCGCCGACCTTGATGGCGTCTCGGAACAGCACCCGGTCCACCGACAGCGTCACCACATAGGTGCCGGCGTAGCGGCTGGCACAGGAGTAGGCCACCTGGTCGAGCAGTTTGAGCAGGGTGCCGCCGTGGACGTTGCCGGAAAAGTTCGCCATGTCCGGGCTCATGAGCACGGTCATGTAGAGCGACTTGCGGTCCTGTGGATTCATCCGTCAGCCTTCATACTCTCTCTTGACGCCAGCAGTTGCCCAGCCGCACGCAGCGTAGGTGTGCCCGGCATGATCGCCAGCTTCTCGACGCCAATCGGGTCGGCCTGCAACGTATCGTCGTCGATCCCCGACGGCGAGACGCCGATTTCGGCAGCCACCAGGCAACGATCGTGTCTCCCGCGCCGGAACTGCCGCAGCAGTGGTTGAAATCGTATCCGGCCTCAACCATCAGATCGATGGAATCATTTCTGCCATAGCATCTTTGACAGCTTGGACCTGTGGTCCGATCACCACCTGCACATTGCGATCACCAAGTTTGACCACGCCGAGAGCACCCAGCATCGCTCACCACCATCCGCAACCGGGTGATGCAGTTGTCCAGCGACTGCACATTCTCCGCCCCGCCGATCGCCGCCGGAATTGCGGCCGGGTCATATTTGCCGGCGACGAGTTTCGCGAGCATGATGCCGCAGAACGCCATCAGTGCCACCGGCAGCATGAACGTCTTGCCCAGTCCCTGCAGGAACTCTCACCGGCGACCGGATTTCTTCGCCCGCCCGGCTGCCGCGGTTTCTGTCGTCTGGCACTCCACTGATCGGTTCGGAGAGTGAGTTAACCGTTCGGGGAGGCCTACGGGTGTCCGGTTGGGCAAAACGGGCGCTACCGTAGTGCGGGTCCGCCCCTAGATCAAGGAGCACGCCCCATGCCCGTCGTCGTCGTCGCGTCGTTTACCGCAAAGCCGGAGTCAGCCGCTGCGGTCCGCAGCGCCTGCATCAAAGCCATCGAGGCGGTGCACGACGAGCCAGGCTGTGACCTGTACTCGCTGCACCAGACCGGAGACACCTTCGTGTTCATCGAGCAGTGGGCCGACGCCGAGGCGCTCAAGGTGCACAGCACCGCGCCCGCCGTGGGTGCACTGTTCGCCGAGATCGGCGACCATCTCGCCGGTGCACCCGACCTGAAGATGCTCGAGCCCATCCCGGCCGGTGACCCGGCCAAGGGCCAGTTGCGCGCCTGAGCGTGGGAGTCCTCGACGGGAAGGTCGTATTCATCACCGGTGCGGCCCGCGGCCAAGGCCGGGCACACGCGGTGACACTCGCCTCCCAAGGTGCCGACATCATCGCGGTAGACCTCTGCGAGCAGATCACCGGCGTGCCCTATCCACTGGCAACACCGGAGGATCTTCAGGCCACCGTCAAACTTGTCGAGGACACCGGGGCGCGCATCGTCGCCCGCCACGCCGACGTCCGTGACCGCGCAGTCCTGAAAACCGCACTGGCAGAAGGTATCGCCGAACTGGGTCGCCTGGACATCGTGATCGCCAATGCCGGGATTGCGCCGATGATGGGTGAGAACGCCTGGCAAGACGTCATCGACGTCAACCTGACCGGGGCGTATCACACCGTCGACGTCGCGATCCGGCCGTTGATCAAGCAGGGTGACGGGGGATCCATCGTCCTGACCAGTTCGGTGGCCGGACTGGTGGGCATCGGGGCACCGCTTGCCGGATCGCTGGGCTACACGGCGGCCAAACACGGCATCGTCGGGTTGATGCGGGCCTACGCCAATTTTCTTGCCCAGTACAACATCCGGGTCAACTCGGTGCATCCGGCGGCGGTCAACACCCCGATGATCGACAATGACTTCACCCGATCCTGGTTGGACGGCCTGGCCCAGCAGGAGCAGGGCGGCCCGGATATGGGTAATGCGTTGCCCGTGCAGGCGCTGGAACCCGAGGACATCGCCAGTGCGGTGCTCTGGCTGGTGTCGGATGCCGGCCGCTACGTCACCGGGGTGGCGCTGCCGGTGGACGCCGGTTTCGTCAATAAGCGCTGACGCCGAATGTGCGGCCTGTTCGGGTAAGAGGGCCCGGAATCCTGCACGGGGCGCACACTCGGCGCGGTCAGATCTCCAGCACCGTGGGAACGATCATGGGCTGGCGGCGGTAGGTTTCGCCGACCCACTTGCCCACCGCGCGCCGCACCGCCTGAGCGATCCGCACCGGATCGGTGACCCTATCGGCGGCAAGGGATTCCAACTCCTGCTCCACTCTGCGCAATGCGGGTTCCAGCGCCTTGGGGTCCTCGGAGAAGCCGCGCGAATGCAGGTGCGGAGGCGCGGCCATCCGGCCGGTGCCCCGGTGCATCACCACCGTCACCGCCACGAACCCCGAACTCAGGATGAGCCGCTCCCCCAGCGTGGCATCCCCGACATCGCCGCTGACCAGACCGTCGACGAACATCTTGCCCACCGGCACCGCCCCGGCGATGCCGGCCTCCCCGCCGGCCAGGTCGACGCTGACCCCGTTCTCGGCCAGCATGATGTTGCTTTCCGGAACTCCGGTGCGGGCGGCCAGTTTCGCGTTCGCCCGCAGATGCCGCCAGTGCCCGTGCACCGGCATCACGTTGCGCGGCCGAACCGCGTTGTAGAGGAACAGTAGTTCCCCGGCATAGGCATGGCCGGAAACATGCACGCGAGCCTGCTGATTGGTGACAACCCGGGCCCCGACCCGCGATAACGCGTCGATGACCCCGTAGACCGCCTCCTCGTTGCCCGGGATCAGCGACGAGGACAGGATGATCAGATCGTCGGCGGTGATCGAGATACTGCGGTGCTCCCCGCGCGACATCCGCGACAGCGCCGACAGCGGCTCCCCCTGGGTACCGGTGGTGATGAGCACCAGCCGGTCCGGGGGCATCATCTCGGCAGCGGAGATGTCCACCACGTCGCTGTCGTCGACTTTCAGAAACCCCAATTCACGGGCGATGGCCATATTGCGGACCATCGAGCGCCCGACGAAGCACACCCGTCGGCCCAATGCCACCGCCGCATCGACGATCTGCTGGACCCTGTCGACATTGGAGGCGAAGCAGGCCACCAGCACCCGCTTGCCCTCGGCGTTGCGGATCAGCCGGTGCAGGGTGGGCCCGATCTCACTCTCCGAGGGCCCCACCCCGGGAATCTCGGCATTGGTGGAGTCGCACAGGAACAGGTCCACGCCGGCGTCGCCGAGCCGCGACATCCCGGGCAGGTCGGTGGGGCGGCCGTCCAGCGGCAGCTGGTCGAGTTTGATGTCGCCGGTGTGCAACACCGTTCCCGCCCCAGTCTGAATCGCGACGGCCAGTGCGTCCGGGATCGAGTGGTTGACCGCGAAATAGCGACATTCGAAGACGCCGTGAGTGCTGCGTTGCCCCTCAGCCACTTCCACGAATTTCGGATTGATCCGATGCTCCCGGCACTTGGCAGCCACCAGGGCCAGGGTGAACTTCGAGCCCACCACCGGAATGTCGTCGCGCAGTTTGAGCAGGAACGGGATCGCGCCGATGTGGTCCTCGTGCGCATGGGTGAGCACCAGGGCCTCGATGTCGTCGAGTCGATCTTCGATGTGCCGCAGATCGGGCAGGATGAGGTCGACGCCGGGTTCGTCGTGGGTGGGGAAGAGCACCCCGCAGTCGACGATCAACAGCCGGCCGAGATGCTCGAAAACCGTCATGTTGCGGCCGATTTCACCTATTCCGCCCAGAGCCGTCACCCGCAGCGCACCCGGTGCGAGCGGGCCGGGGGGACGAAGATCGTCGATACTCACCGCTGGGGCCGCTCGGCCGGCGACCTCACTCCGAGGACGGCCGCCGCCCGCATATCGGCGGCCAGCTGGTCGACTTGCTCAGCAGTGGCCGGCATCTGCGGCAGACGCGGGTCCCCGGCGTCGCAGCCCTGCAGTCGCAGGCCTGCCTTGGACATCGTCACCCCACCCAGTCTGGCCTGCGCGGCGTTCAGTGGGCCCAGGGACACGCTGATCTTGCGGGCGGTAGCCAGATCGCCGGAGCTGAAGGCGCTGAACATCTCTCGCAGCTGCCCGGCGGCCAGATGGCCCCAGACACTGACGAAGCCGACCGCGCCGACTGCCAGCCAGGGCAGGTTGAGCGCGTCATCGCCGGAGTAGTACGCCAGACCGGTTTCGGACATGATCTGGGTGGCGCCGTGCAGATCGCCCTTGGCGTCCTTGACCGCGACGATGTTGGGGTGCCCGGAGAGGGTGCGGATGGTGTCCCATTCGATGGGGACGACCGAGCGAGGCGGAATGTCGTAAAGCACCACAGGCAGATCGGTGGCGTCGGCGACCGCAGTGAAGTGAGCCACCAGTCCGCTCTGCGGGGGCCGCGAGTAGTAGGGGGTGACCACCAGCAGGCCGTGGGCCCCTTCGGCCGCGCAGGCCTTGGCCAGGTGCACACTGTGCGCGGTGTCGTAGCTCCCGGCACCGGCAATAACGCGGGCTCGATCTCCGACGGCCTCCAGTACCGCACCGAGCAGGGCCAGTTTTTCGTCATCGGTGGTCGTCGGCGATTCGCCGGTGGTGCCCGACAGCACCAGACCGTCGCACCCGGAGTCCACCAGGTGGGTGGCCAGCCGCACCGCGGTGGCGATATCCAGGCCGCCGTCTTTGAACGGCGTCACCATCGCGGTCAGGACCGTGCCCAACCGGGCGCTCGCATCGAATCCGCCGGTGCTCACGGACGGTTAGGTTACCCGCTGGGCCCTACAGTTCCGTAGCCAGCGGGCTGGTGGCCACCTCGGTACCGTCGGGCAGCACGCTGATCTGGAAGTCGTCGAACGCCGCCGGCGCGACGGCCGCCAACTCGCGCAGGCAGGCGATGGCCAGCCGACGGATCTCGACGTCGGCGTGCTCGCTGGCCCGCATCGCGATGAAATGCCGCCAGGCCCGGTAATTGCCGGTAACCACGATGCGGGTTTCGGTGTCGTTGGGCAGCACCGCGCGGGCGGCCTGGCGGGCCTGCTTGCGGCGCAGCACGGCATTGGGCTGATCGGCGAACTTGGCCTCCAGCCTGGTAAGTAGGTCCAGGTAGGCGGCGCGGCTGGCATCGGCCGCAGCCAGGACGATCTGCTGCAGTTCAGGGTCGTCCTCCAGTCCGGGCGGCAGCACGACCTGGGCGTCGTCCTCGGGAACGTAGCGCTGGGACAGTTGCGAGTAGGAGAAGTGCCGGTGCCGGATGAGTTCGTGGGTGCAGGAGCGGGAGATGCCGGTGATGTAGAAGCTGACGCTGGCGTGCTCGAGCACCGAGAAGTGCCCAACATCGATGATGTGCTTGAGGTAGGAGGCGTTGGTGGCCGTGCGCGGGTTGGGTTTGGACCAGCTCTGGTAGCAGGCCCGGCCGGCGAATTCGACCAGCGCCTGGCCGCCGTCGGCATCGGTGTCCCACGGAACGTCGGCGGGCGCCACGAATTCGGTCCTGGCGATCAGCTGCACACGCAGCGGCGCGGTCTCAGCCACGCGCTCACCCTAGTCGCGGCGATGAGTGAAACGACGGCGGTCAGGCCGGTCAGGGCCGCAGGTAGCGGAAAAACCGGTACCGCGGCCCCGAGGTGCTGTCCTGCCAGGTGCCGGCCGTGCCGGTCCAGGTCTCGTCGAGCGCGGGGGCCAGCGCGTCGTCGTCGTCGGGGCGCAGGTCGATCTCGACTTCGGTGACTTCACAGCGGGTGGCCAGCGGTAACGCCAGGTGGTAAATCTCGGCGCCGCCGATCACCCAGGTCTGGCCCTCATCAGCCAGGGCGGCCGCGACGGAGTCGATGACCTCGGCTCCCGGCGCCGAGTAGTTCGGATTGCGGCTCACCACCACATTGCGACGTCCGGGCAGCGGTCGAAACCTCGGCGGCAGCGACTCCCAGGTTCGGCGGCCCATCACCACGGTGTGGCCGAGGGTCAGTTCCTTGAACCGGGCGAGGTCTTCGGGCACATGCCACGGGATGGCACCGTCCCGGCCGATCACCCCCGAGGTCGATTGGGCCCAGACCAGCGCGACGGTCACGCCCTAGACCGCCACCGGGGCCTTGATCGCAGGATGCGGATCATAGTTGCGGATCTCGATGTCGTCGTAGGTGTAGTCGAATACCGAATCGCGCTGAGCAAGAACAAGTTCCGGGTACGGACGCGGATCGCGGCTGAGCTGTTCGGTGACCTGTTCGATGTGGTTGTCGTAGATGTGGCAGTCACCACCGGTCCAGATGAAGTCACCCACCTGCAAGCCGGCCTGCGCAGCCATCATGTGGGTCAGCAAGGCGTAGCTGGCGATGTTGAACGGCACGCCGAGGAACATGTCGGCGCTGCGCTGATAGAGCTGACAGCTCAGTTTGCCCCCGGCGACGTAGAACTGGAAGAACGCGTGACAGGGCGCGAGGGCCATCCGCGGCAAGTCGGAGACGTTCCACGCCGACACGATGATCCGTCGGGAGTCCGGGTCATCACGCAGCAACTCCACGGCGGCGCTGATCTGGTCGATGTGCTCGCCGCTGGGCGTCGGCCACGACCGCCACTGCACCCCGTACACCGGCCCGAGATCACCTGACGGGGAGGCCCACTCGTCCCAGATGGTGACACCGTGGCGCTGCAGCCACTCCACGTTGGAATCGCCCCGCAGGAACCACAGCAATTCGTAGATGACCGACTTGGTGTGCACCTTCTTGGTGGTGATCAGCGGAAAGCCCGCCGACAGGTCGTAACGCAACTGGTGTCCGAACAGGCTGCGGGTGCCGGTGCCGGTGCGGTCGGACTTCGGTGTGCCCTGCTCGAGGACCATACGCAGCAGGTCCTCATAGGGCGTCGGGATCGACACGGAAGACCACTTTACGTCCGCCTCGGCCTCACGGAGTACAACGAAGGCATGCCGATCATCAGCGACGCGATCACCACACCGGATGGCAGCTGCCCCGTCGTCTTGGCCATCCCGGACGGAGCCGGGCCGCTGGATTTGAAGTGGCCAGGGATCGTGATGTATCCGGACGCCGGCGGAACGCGACCCGCGCTGCGTGAGATGGCCGCCCGGCTCGCCTCGCTGGGGTACGCGGTCCTGCTGCCCGATGTGTACTACCGCACCGGGACCTGGGCGCCGTTCGACATGACGAACGTCTTCACCGACAAGGCCGAGCGGAACCGTCTTTTCGCCATGATGAAAGCGATCACCCCGGAGGTGATGGCCACCGACGCCGGCGCATTCTTCGACTACCTCGACGCCCGGCCCGAGGTGTCCGGGGACCGGTTCGGCACCACCGGCTACTGCATGGGTGGGCGCACGTCGCTGACGGTGGCCAGCCGCGTTCCCCAGCGGGTGGCCGCGGCGATGTCGTTCCACGGGGGCGGCCTGGCCGACGACAGTCCCGGCAGCCCGCATCTGTTGGCCGGCTTGATACAAGCGGCGGTCTATGTGGGTGCGGCGCAGGACGATCCGTCCTACACTCCCGAGCAGTCAGCAGCTCTCGAGGCCGCGCTCACCGCGGCTGGCGTGGAGCACATCATCGAGTGGTACCCCGCGGCGCACGGCTTCGCCGTGACCGATAACGGACCCTACGACCGGCAGGCGGCCGAACGGCACTGGCAGGCCATGGAATCGTTCTTCGGCGCTCACCTGAAGGCGTCAGCCCCGGTTCCGGAACCGCCTGAACAGCCCGATGATGCCGCGGGTGGCGTACAGCCCGACGATGGCCGACAGAATCAGCAGGACGATAAAGGTGACCAGCCAGTTTGATCGACTGTGCGGCACGTTCCACCAGACGATCGTGAACATCACCGCGCAGAGGAAGACGAAGATGTCACGCCAGTTGCCCTGGTAGCCGCTGGCCGCCTGACGCAGTTCGCGGTTGCGGTCGACGTTGGCGATCAGCTCGTAGACCCGTTCGTCGATGCTGCGCTGCAAGGCCGCCCGCAACTCGACGCTTTCGGCCGGGAGGCTGTTGAGCAGGTCGATGTCGGACTTGATCAGCGCCCGAAAATCCGGGCCTTTGACGGTTCCCATCAGCGCACCCAGCACCGCCCCACCGGCGATCGGCGCCGCACCCAACGCCACGTCACCCATTCCGGCCATGACACCTCACTCACATCAGTGTGGCGGCCAGGGTGCCGCCCAATTCGTAGGCCTGTTGCCGCGCGGCGCCGTCGACGATACCGGTGATCTCGAGCACGTCGGCGGACTTGACCAGGGATAATCCAGTACATATCCGCTCGACGGCCGCGACGGCACCGGCGGTGTCGTTGTTGCCGTGCACCCACAGACCGTAGGGCCGGCCAGCCACATGGTCCAGAACCGGGTAATAGGACGTGTCGAAAAAGTGCTTCAGCGCGCCGGACATGTACCCGAAGTTCGCCGGGGTTCCGAACAGGTAACCGTCGGCGTCGAGTATGTCGGTGACCGAAGCCGCCAAAGCCGGACGCAGCACCACTTCCACACCGCTGATCTCGGGATCGCGGCTGCCGGCAAGGACGGCTTCGAGCAGTTCCCGGGTGGCGGGCGACGGTGTGTGGTGCACCACCAGCAGTGTGCTCATCAACCGGACTCTTCGGCCTGCAGGGCAACGGCTTTGCGCATCGACTCCCGGGCCCGGGAACGATCCCCGGCGTAGTCGTAGGCACGGGCCAGCCGGTACCACCGCCGCCAATTGTGCGGGTCTGCCTCCACTTCGGAGCGCACCGAGTCGAACAGGGCGTCAGCGGCGTCCCGCTGGATGCGGCCCCCCGGCGTCCTGGGCAGTGCCCCGACATCGAGTTCCATACCGTCTTCGGCGGCCAGCCGGGCCAGCCGCTGATGAGCAATGCCCGCCCGCAGCGTGGACACCGTGACCCAGACACCGACGATGGGCAGCAGCAGCACGCCGATGCCCAGAGCCACCGCCGTCGGTGTGCCGGTCCGGATCAGTGCGACGGCAGTTCGGGTCAACATGACGAAGTAGACCAGTAGGGCCAGGCAGAGAAACCCGATCAGCAGTTGGATGCGCAGGATCACAGGTCGAGCAGCGGTTCGATGCCGAGGGTCAGGCCTGGCCGCTGACCGATCTGGCGGACCGCGAGCAGCACACCGGGCACGAAGGAGGTCCGGTCCAGGCTGTCGTGCCGGATCGTCAGGGTCTCACCCATGGTGCCGAACAGCACTTCCTGGTGAGCGACCAGTCCGGTCAGCCGCACCGAGTGCACTGGGACGCCGCCGACGTCGGCGCCCCGCGCGCACGGTAGTCCGGTGCTGGTGGCATCGGGGTTGGGCGGCAGACCTTTTCGGGCTTCGGCGATCAGCGCGGCGGTGCGGGTCGCCGTTCCCGACGGGGCGTCGGCCTTCTGCGGATGGTGCAGTTCGATGACTTCGGCGGACTCGAAGTACGGGGCCGCCTTCTGCGCGAAGTACATGGAGAGCACCGCGCCGATCGCGAAGTTGGGCGCGATCAGGACCCCGATGTCGGGCTTGGCCGCCAACCAGCCGCCCACCTGATCGAGCCGCTCCTCGGTGAAGCCGGTGGTTCCGACGACGGCGTGAATCCCGTTGTCGATCAGGAACTTCAGGTTCTCCATCACCACGTCTGGGTGGGTGAAGTCGATGACGATCTCGGTACCGGAGTCGGTGAGCATCGCCAGCGCATCACCGGCGTCGACCTCAGCGCTCAAGGTCAGATCGTCGGCGTCGCGCACCGCCGTGCACATCGCGGTTCCGACTTTGCCCTTGGCGCCCAGGACTGCGACTCGCATGCGGGCAGCCTATCGGGCGGCGACGGACTACAGCGGTGCGGCGCCACGCAGATGCTCGAAGATCAACGAGGTCTTCGTGCCGGCCACGTCAACGTCGGCGTTGAGGTTGTCGACCACGAACGAGCGCAGATCGTCGGTGTCACGGGCGGCGACGTGGATGATGAAGTCGTCCGCACCGGCCAGGAAGTACACGTCGATCACTTGGTGTTTGCGCCGGATCTGCTGAATGAAGCTCCTGATCCGTCCGCGGGCGCCGGCCTGCAGGCTCACCGAGATCATCGCCTGCAACGGCAGGCCGATGGCGGCCGGGTCGATGTCGGCATGGAACCCCCGAATGACTCCCAGATCTTGAAGGCGGCGAACCCTGCCGTGGCAGGTCGACGGCGCAACTCCCACCGCGTCGGCCAGAGTGCTGTTGGGAATGCGCGCATCGGCGTGCAGTGCGGCCAGGATCCGCCGGTCGACGTCGTCGATCCCAACGGTCTGAACATCCTTCGGTTTCTGCTGCAAAACCGCACCCTTGGCCACTTTTTGTTCTGCCATCACCAGACTTTAGCGATTTTTTGTCGGTGTGACTGTCGACGTGTCGAACTTTCTTCACACTGGACCTAGCCATTCCCGGACCTAGGAGCAAGCGTGCGCGTCGGCATCCCGACTGAGATCAAAAACAACGAGTACCGCGTCGCGATCACCCCATCGGGTGTCGCCGAATTGGTGCATCGCGGCCACGATGTGCTGGTCCAGGTGGGCGCGGGTGAGGGTTCGGCCATCCACGACGCCGACTTCAAGGCTGCCGGCGCCACGATGGTCGAAAGTGCCGATCAGGTGTGGGCCCAGGCCGATCTGTTGCTCAAGGTCAAGGAACCCATCGAACCGGAGTACAGCCGGATGCGAAAGGGCCAGGTGCTGTTCACCTACCTGCACCTGGCGGCCTCCAAGCAGTGCACCGACGCGCTGCTGGCCTCGGGTACCACCTCGATCGCGTACGAGACCGTGCAGACTGCCGATGGGGCGCTGCCGCTACTGGCTCCGATGAGCGAGGTGGCCGGCCGGCTGTCGGCGCATGTCGGCGCCTACCACTTGATGCGCACCATGGGCGGACGCGGCGTGCTGATGGGTGGGGTGCCCGGCGTGGCGCCCGCCACTGTCGTCGTGATCGGCGGCGGCATGGCCGGTGACAACGCCGCCGCCGTCGCCTGGGGTATGGGCGCCCATGTGACGGTCTTCGACCTCAACGTCAACACGTTGCGCAAGATCGACGCCGAGTACGGCGGCGCCATCGAGACCCGTTACTCCGCGCGGCTAGATCTGGAGAACGCGGTCAAGCAGGCCGATCTGGTGATCGGCGCGGTGCTGGTGCCGGGCGCCAAGGCCCCCAAGCTGGTGACCAATGCCACTGTGGCGCAAATGAAGCCGGGTGCGGTGCTGGTGGATATCGCCATCGACCAGGGCGGCTGCTTCGAAGATTCCCGCCCGACCACGCACGACGACCCGACTTTCAAGGTCCATGACGCGGTGTTCTACTGCGTCGCCAACATGCCCGGCGCCGTGCCGCGCACATCGACCTTCGCGCTGACCAACGCGACGATGCCGTACGTGCTCAAGCTGGCGGACAAGGGTTGGCAAGGCGCCTGCTTCTCCGACTCGGCGCTGACCAAGGGCCTCTCCACGCACGAGGGCAAGCTGCTCAACAAAGAGGTGGCCCACGACCTCGATTTGCACTACACCGACCCAGCCGGCCTACTGGCCTGATCAGTCAGCAGGTCAGCGCCCGCAGTCGCCGCGGAAGGCCTCGTTTCGAACGATGCGGACCGAGCACCGCCGCGCCGAACCGACCCGTGAGCACTTTCGCCGCGACGGCGTTGACGTCTTCGACGCTCACCTGCTCGATGTGGCGCAGTGTGCTCGTCAGGGTGCGGTACTGCCCGTAGTTCAGTTCGGTTCGGCCCAGGCGATTCATCCGCGAGGCGGAGTCTTCCAACCCCAGCAGCAGTCCGCCGCGCAACGCGCCTTTGGCGATTCGGCACTCGGCCTCGGTGATCCCTTCGCGCGCAACGGTTTCGAGAACCTCGGCAGTGAGTCGGACCACTTCATCGAACCGTTCCGGCAGACAGCCGGCGTAGACCGAGAACACCCCGCTGTCGGCGAAGGTATCGAGGGCGGAGTAGACCGAGTAGGCCAGCCCGCGGGTCTCCCGGATCTCCTGAAACAGCCGCGAACTGAGGCCCCCGCCGAGTGCGGTGTTCAGCACCGATAGTGCCCATCGGTCCGACTGGTGCCGGCCGGGTACGCGGACACCGAGGGTCAGATGGGTCTGCTCGCAGTCCCGGCTGACCAATGTCAACGCGGGTGGCGTGGCAACCCTGCCGTTGCCTGTTCGTATCGGCTGCGGTTTGCGGCCCGTCACCAGCCGGGGACCGAAAAACTCCCGCGCCAATGCCACTACGTGGTCGTGGTCGATGTTCCCGGCGACCGCCAGCACCATGCGCTCGGGAATGTAGCGCCGCACATGAAAGGAACGCAGTTGGTTACGGGTCATCCCCGAGACGGACTCGACACTGCCGATCACCGGACGGCCGACCGGATGCTCGCCGAACATGGCGGACAGGAACACATCCCCGAGGGTGTCCTCCGGGTCGTCGTCGCGCATGGCGATTTCCTCGAGCACCACATCGCGTTCGAGTTCCACATCCTCAGCCGCGCAAACACCGTTGAGCACCACGTCGGCGACCAGGTCGACGGCCATCTCCAGGTCGTCGTCGAGGACATGGGCGTAATAGCAGGTGTGCTCTTTGGAAGTGAACGCGTTCAACTCACCGCCGACGGAGTCGACCGACTGGGCGATCTCCACCGACGTGCGAGTCGGGGTGGCCTTGAACAGCAGGTGTTCCAGGAAGTGGGCGGCGCCGGCGACGGTGGGGCCCTCGTCGCGCGAGCCGACGTTGACCCACACCCCCACCGAGGCCGACCGCACCGACGGCACCCGTTCGGTCACCACCCGCAGGCCGCCCGGCAGAACGGTGCGCCGGATGGTCGACTGCTCTGCGCGGGCGGTCTTCGGGCTAGCTGCCGGCGGTCGCGGCATCGGCAGGCACGGGTGCAGCCGCGGCGGGGCCGGCGGACACCTCGGCGTCCTCGGCGACCAGGATGAGCGAGATCTTGCCGCGGCTGTCGATATCAGCGATCTCCACGCGCAGTTTGTCGCCGACCTTGACCACGTCCTCCACCTTGGCGACCCGCTTGCCACGGCCCAGTTTGGAGATGTGGACCAGGCCGTCGCGGCCGGGCAGCAGCGACACGAACGCACCGAAGTCGGTCGTTTTGACCACCGTGCCCAGGAAACGCTCACCGACCTTGGGAAGTTGCGGGTTGGCGATGGCGTTGATCCGGTCGATGGCCGCCTGCGCGGACGGGCCGTCGGTGGCACCGACGAACACCGTGCCGTCGTCCTCGATGGAGATCGACGCGCCGGTCTCCTCGGTGATGGCGTTGATCATCTTGCCCTTGGGCCCGATGACCTCGCCGATCTTGTCGACCGGGATCTTGATGGCGGTGACGCGCGGTGCATACGGGCTCATCTCATCGGGGGCGTCGATGGCCTCGGCCATCACCTCGAGAATCGTCAACCGGGCATCCTTGGCCTGAGCCAATGCGTCTGCCAGTACCTGTGACGGGATCCCGTCGAGTTTGGTGTCCAACTGCAGAGCGGTCACGAACTCCTTGGTGCCGGCGACTTTGAAGTCCATATCGCCGAAGGCGTCCTCGGCACCGAGGATGTCGGTCAGCGCCACGTAGCGGGTTTCCCCGTTGACCTCGTCGGATACCAGGCCCATCGCAATGCCCGCGACTGGAGCCTTCAGCGGCACACCGGCGTTGAGTAGCGACAGCGTCGAGGCGCAGACCGAGCCCATCGACGTCGAACCGTTGGAGCTCAACGCCTCCGACACCTGCCGGATGGCGTACGGGAACTCCTCGACGCTGGGCAGCACCGGCATCAGGGCCCGCTCGGCGAGCGCACCGTGGCCGATCTCGCGGCGCTTGGGCGAACCCACGCGGCCGGTCTCACCGGTCGAGTACGGCGGGAAGTTGTAGTGGTGCATGTAGCGCTTGGACTTCTCCGGCCCCAGCGAGTCGATCTGCT
>NZ_JBILVF010000220.1:0-3985 GCF_044370595.1 Mycobacterium sp. | reverse complement strand
GGACCACGCCGTCGACCCGGACCCGGCTGTAGCCCTGGGTGTTGAGTTTGTCGAACAGGTCGACGAATTCGCCCTTGCGGGTGCGGACCACTGGGGCGAGAACCTGGAACTTGGTGCCCTCGGGCATCGCCAGCACCTGATCCACGATCTGCTGGGGGGTCTGCCGAGCGATCCGTTCGCCGCATACCGGGCAGTGCGGAGTGCCGGCCCGGGCATAGAGCAGACGCAGGTAGTCGTACACCTCGGTGATGGTGCCGACGGTGGACCGGGGGTTGCGGTTGGTGGACTTCTGGTCGATGGACACCGCCGGGGACAGGCCCTCGATGAAGTCGACGTCGGGCTTGTCCATCTGGCCCAGGAACTGCCGGGCATAGGCGCTGAGTGACTCCACGTAGCGTCGCTGCCCCTCGGCGAAGATGGTGTCGAAGGCCAGCGAGGACTTGCCCGACCCGGACAGGCCGGTGAAGACGATCAGGGCATCCCGGGGAAGGTCCAGGTCGATGCTGCGGAGGTTGTGTTCGCGCGCACCCTTGACGATCAACCGGTCGGCCACGCGCCCATGCTAAGCGTGGGTACCGACGACCACTAACGTGGGCATCATGACAGCCGTCGCCGACAACTACACCGGTCACGTCGAGACCCAGACCGCCGCCCGGCGCACCCTGCCGGGGGTGAGCATCATCAAGATGTCAGTGGGTCCGATGGATAACAACACCTACCTCGTGACCTGCGCGACAACCGGGGAATCGCTGCTGATCGACGCCGCCAACGACCCCGAACTGCTGGTCGATCTGGTCCGCGAGCAGGCCCCGAAACTGGCGCTGATCGTCACCACCCACCAGCACTTCGATCACTGGCAGGCGCTCGGGGCCGTCGCCGAGGCAACTGGCGCCCCTACCGCCGCCCACCAACTCGACGCCGAACCTTTGCCGATCCCCCCGGAGCGCTTCCTGGACGGCGGCGATGTGCTGAGCCTCGGCGATCTGACCTTCGACGTCATCCATCTACGCGGCCACACCCCCGGTTCGGTGGCGCTGGCGCTGCGGCCGGCCGGCGAGCGGACCGCGGTGCAGTTGTTCACCGGGGACTGCCTGTTCCCCGGCGGAGTCGGGAAGACCTGGGAGCCGGGCGCTTTCGAGCAACTGCTCGGCGACGTCACCAGCCGGGTCTTCGACGTCTACGGCGACGACACCGTGGTCTATCCCGGCCACGGCGACGACACCACCCTGGGCGAGGAGCGGCCGCAGCTGGCTGAGTGGCGAGAGCGCGGCTGGTGACTGGCGTGATCAAGGAATCTCGGGCCATCGGTGTCCACCATCACGGCGATGCCGACTCCCTCCTGAACGGCACCGTCGAGGTGGGCGCGCCGGGCCCGAGCGAGGTGCTGGTACGAACCACAGCACTGGGGATCAATCCGGCGGACATCTACTTCCGGTCAACACCGTGGGAGGAAATCGCGCGGTCGTTGCCGAAACAGATTCCCCCTCCCAGATCGCTGCGGGTTGTGGGTGCCGACTTCGCCGGGGTCATCGAATCCGTTGGCACCGAAGTCCGTGGCTGGTCGGTCGGCGATGAGGTTTTCGGCTCGGCTTCGGCCATGGCCGCGACCGGGGCATCGAGTGAGTACATCGTCGTCGATGCCCGCCTGCTCGCACCCCTACCGAAGACACTGAGCCCAGACCGAGCGGTGGCATGGCCGATGGTCGGAATCACCGCGTGGGAGTCGCTATTCGACGTCCTACGGATCAGGACGGACGGGACCGACAGCGGGGCTTCCTTGCTGGTCATCGGAGCCACCGGCGGAACCGGGTCGGCGGCAGTCCAACTGGCCAAGACACTGGCCGGCCTTTCCGTGACCGCAACGGCGGGGTCGGAGTCCGGCAGATCGTGGTGCTTGAGCCTCGGTGCCGACGCGGCCGTGGATCACCGCCGACCGCTGACAGACCAATTGCCGGACAGCACCTTCGACTTCATCGTGTGCTGTTCGTCGGCAGCGACTTACCTCGACACCATGTCGCAATTGATCGCCCCGTTCGGCCACATCTGTGCGGTGATGGCCGATCTCGATCCGGTGCCATTCGGCGGTCTGCGGCTGCGCTCGGCCAGCTTCGGAATGGAGTTCATGGGTCTGCGTTCGATGGGTCCGGAAATCGAGAAGCACGGCGCGATCCTCACCCGGATTTCGCATCTCATCGACGAGGGTCGGCTCGCCGACATCTCCAGTCAGCGGCTCCGCCCCATCAACGCCGACACCCTGCGTCACGCCCATAAAATGGCCGAACAGGGCGGCCAAGGCAAAGTGACGATCTCGCAATGGCCGTAGGAATACCGTCATCGGCAACCCCTCTTCCCCGGTGGAATCGGAAAGACCTGGGAGCCAAGAGCGTTCGAGCAACTACCCGGCGATGTGACCAGCCGGGTCATCGACGTATACGGCGACGAGACCGTGGTCTATCCCGGCCACGGCGACGACACCACCCTGGGCGAGGAGCGGCCGCAGCCGGCTGAGTGCCGAGAGCGCGGCTGGTAGTTCCCCCGGCTGCCGCCTGCGGGGACTTTCGCCTCTATGCCCACTTTGACTTGGGGGCCAAGGCTATAGCTGTAGCCATTTGGCTGCGGGGGTGTCGGCCAGGGAGAAGAAGCGGTGAAGCGCGATATCTTCAAATTTCTCTCAGGACTGTTTGCCGGGTTCGCTATCGAACATGCGGTGATCGCGATTTATCTGTCTGCGGGCATGTTCGATCTGCCTGAGTTCATGGGCAGGCAATGGCCCGATTGGTCTCCGTGGCTGGGGGCTGCTCTGTATGGGGCCATAAGCATCTGGCTGGGTCATCTCGGTTGGCGGAAGAAGGAAGCTGCGCAGGGTCTGCTGCAGAAAAACGTCCTAGATCGCCGGCACTGGAACACCCGAGAGGAACTGCGCATCGCGATTGTCACCTGGATCGAACGCACCTACCATCGCCGCCGCCGGCAGGTCGGCCTCGGACGGTTGACCCCGATCGAATTCGAAGCAATCATGACCGCACCGGCCGATCAGGCCGCGTGACTGAACGTGTCACCTGTTCGTGCAGCAGACCCAACCACGCCAGTATGAGCAGCCACCACGGTGAACCTCGGAGGACCGTCAAGGAGTCAACCGTAGGTCACGGGTAGCCGAAGCTCTCCGAGCCTGTTGCTGCGCGAGCGTCGGGGCTACTGTCAGAGAGAAATCCATGCCAGAACAGGAGAATACGATGGGCTTCGACCCCAAGAACGCCATCAACGCAGCCAAGGACATCGCCAGCCACGCCGTCGAGAAGGCAGCCGACATCGTCGAGGACGCTGGTCACATCGTCAAGGGTGATATCGCCGGCGGCGCCAGTGCGATCGTCGAAGACGCCACCGAGATCGCGACCCACGCGGTGGGCAAGGCCAAGGAAGCCTTCACCGGTAAAACCGAGGAGTAGCCGCCCATACGACACTGCGATTGAATTCCGCGGGAGCGCATGACGGGAAGAGCAGTCTCAGAGCCAGTCTCGGCGTTTGAATGCAAGGTAGAGGGCCACCGCAGTCAACACCGTCAACGCCGCACTGGTGACCGCGCCGGCCATGGCACCATATCCGGGATACGGCACGTTCTGGCCGTACCAGCCGGTGACGAGCGTGGGCACCGCGATGATGGCGGCCCACCCGGTGAGCTTTTTCATGATGGTGTTGAGCCGGGCATCCTGCAGGGACAGGTTTGTCTCGAACACCGTGGTCACCATGTCGCGCAGCGACTCAGTCCATTCAGCGGCCCTGATCACGTGGTCGTACAGATCCGAATACCAGCCCTCGAGTTCCCCGGCCTCCACCCCCGCCGCGGTGCGCCGCATCACCGTATTGACCACCTCGCGCATCGGCAGCACGATACGTCGCAGTTCGACGAGTTCCTTCCGTAACCGGTAGGTGTCCCGTTGCAGTACGCGGGTCTGGGACCGGTCGTCGAAGAGCCTGTCCTCCAAGG
>NZ_JBILVF010000084.1:0-14205 GCF_044370595.1 Mycobacterium sp. | reverse complement strand
CTGCCGCCGACAGTTCGCCGGAAACCTCCATTTCGAAGCGAGTGCGCGAGGATCCGTACGGCCCGAGTTCGGCACCGCCGACGATGACGACGAGGTCAGCAGGATCGACGTCGAGTTCGGCCCAGGCGGGTGCCACCGGACCACGGTGACCACGCGGCGGCGAGGGTAGCGCGGCGATGGTGTCCGCCGGGCCCTCAGATCCGGACCGCTCTGCCGCCGAGGTCATCTCGGCGCGCGCCCGGGCCGCGAGGTCGGCCATATCCAATTCGACGTCACCGAGTCCACCGGTCAGGTCGGCCTTGCACGGTGCGGTCGCGGCCGCGGCTTTGGCGTCGGCGGTGCACAGATCGAGCAGCATCGCCGCCATCTCGGCGCTGGTGTAGGTGGTGACACCGGCCTCTTCGACGGCGTCGACGATGACGTCGTTGTGACCCATCAGACCGGTGCCCTTGGTCCAGCCGATCAGGGCGTGGGCGATGGTGACCCGTTGCGCCCAGGAGGATTCCGCACTCCACCGCGCCACGACCGCGTCGAGGGCCGACTTGGATTCACCGTAGGCGCCGTCGCCGCCGAACATGCCGCGGTTGGGTGAACCGGGCAGCACCACGTGCAGGCGGGAATCGATGTCGCGGTCGGCACCGATCGCCGAGAGTCCGCCGACGAGCCGTTCGACGGCCCACAGCAGCACCTTCATCTCCATCTCCGAGCGCGCACCGGCCTCCGACAGATCACCGGCCACCCGGGGTGCGGCGAATGGGAACAGCAATGTGGGCGTCTGGGCGTCCTTGATGTGGATGGACTGCGGCCCAAGGCTTTCGGATTGCTCATTGCCGACCCAGGAGACCAGCGCGTCGATGTCGGCGTAGGAGGCCATATTGGCCGGCAGCACCCACAGCGATGCCCCGAAGCGGGCGTTCTCGCGGTAGAGCGTCTTGTAGAACTCCAGGCGATCATCGTCAAGCCGGGATGTGGTGGCCACGACGCATGCGCCACCGTGGAGCAGGCCGGCCACGACCGCGGCCGCGATGGATCCCTTCGAGGCGCCGGTGACGACGGCGATCTCGCCCGCGTAGCGTCCCGGCTCCGGATTCTCCGCGCCGGCGGCGATGCGTCCGAACAGCGAACCGTGCACCGCCCGGCCCTCGGCCAGGGCGCGACCCCGCCACCAGTCGGCCTGAACGGCCACCGCATGACCGGCGCCCTCGAACTGCTCGGCGTAACGCGGACGGCCGGCCTCGATCTCGTCCTCCTCGGCCAGCCACAGCCGGACCAGATCCTCGCGGGCGCTGGCCCAGCGGTCGTCGAGCAGCACCGCCTTGCGGGCGTCGAACACCGGTGCCACCAGCCGCGGCCAGTCCGCCCCCAGTTCGGCGGTCACCAGGTCGATCAGTTCGGTGTCGGCGGCCGACGACGGTGCGCTGACCGGGGCGTCCAACCCGAGTTGGTCGAGCACCAGCCGGGCGGTGGAGGCCAGCACGCCGTCGCGGCCGGTCAGGGCTTCGGCGAATTCGGTCAGCGCGGCGGAGTCGACCACAGCGCCGGCGGCACCCCCGGCGGAGGGCAGTGCCACAGAGATGCCGTGCCGTGCGGCGACTGCCGCCACGGCGCTGTCGACAGCCTTGTCGACCGCGGCGGCGTCGGTCAGCGGCCCGTCGGTCAGTCCGCCGAGTGGGCCACCGCGAACACTGCTGCCCTCCCGGCTGCCCAGAGCCAATTCGACCGTGACGTGCTTGGCCCAGCCGGGGCCGAGTTCCCAGGTTTTGGTGACCCGTTCGGCGATGACGCCAGGGCGCTTGCCGGACGGTCCGAGCGCGCTGCGCAGTTGATCGTTGACGGCGTCGGAGAGCACCGGTCCGAACGGTTTGTAGGTGCGGGCGAGTTTGGCGACCTGCCCCCGAAGCGAGGTGAGGTCGGCTTCGGCCGCCCCGTCGATGGCGCCGAGGTTGAGTTCGGAGCCGAGGTCGACGAGCAGTTGGTTGCGCCGCGACGACGCGCCGTCGGTGATGGACTCGATGGAGTCCAACGGCTCGATCTGACCGATGCGCATCTTGGCCGACAGTGCGATCAGCGCGAGGGTGGCGTCGGCGGCATCGAACGGGATGTCTGCCGGTCGCGGCCCCGACGAGGCGGGATCGGCCGGTGCGGCCGGTGCGGCCGGTGCGGCGTCGACCGCGGCCGGTGCCGCCGGAGCGGACTCGAGCGGCAGGTCGTCCTCCTCGGCCGGATCTTCGTCGCTGGCGAAGAGCACCTCGGCGTCGCGCTCGACATTGAGCACCTGCACTGTGCTGTAGGCGTATTCGGGCAGTTTCAGGGTGTTACTGGCCAGACCGGCGACCGTCGGAGCGGACTTCACCCCGATTTCGACGAACCGCTCGATGCCCAGCCCGCCGGCACCCTCCTCGGTGAACAACAGGTCCTGGGTCTCGATCCAGCGCACCGGGCTGGCGAACTGCCAGGCAAGCAGTTCGATGACCAGCCGACGGCCAAGTTCCTGCGGGCGCTGGGTGATCCAGGTGTCGTAATCGGCGAGGATCTCGTCGAGCGGTTCGGCGGGCACCAGATCGCGGATCTCCTGAATGAAATCGCGGTCAAAGCTGAACAGCCGCGGCACCAGGTTGGGGATGTAGCGGCCGATGAGTACCGACGCGTCGGCGTCCTCGGGCATGATCCGCTGCAGCGACAGGCGGAACTCGTCCACCCCGACCTTGAGGACGTCGGAGTGGAACGGCACGTCGATGCCCGGAACCTGGATGTAGGCGCGTTTACCGCCGCTGATCTCCACCCGGCGTTCGACTTCCTCCTGGAGCGCCTCCAGACCTCGCACCGTGCCGGCGATCGCATACTGCGAGCCGCGCAGGTTGAAGTTGACGATCTGCAGGAATTCCCCAGTGCGCGAGGCGATGTCGGCGACGAACTGTGTGACGTCGGCGTCATCGAGATCCATCTGAGAGGGCCGGATCGCGGCCAACCGGTAGTCCGACCGGCCGAGTTCGTCACGCGGGACGATGTCATGCATCTTGGAGCCTCGGTGGAATACCACCTCCAGCAGCGCCTCCAGTTCGTAGACGCCGGTGACGCAGGCCAGCGCGGTGTACTCGCCCACCGAGTGGCCGCAGGCGATGGCGCCCTCGACGAAGGCACCCTGCTCGCGCATCTCGGCGACCTGGGCGGCCGCGACCGTGGCCATCGCGACCTGGGTGAACTGCGTCAGATACAAGACCCCTTCGGGGTGTTGATAGTGCACGCCGCCGGCGATCAGGGTGGTCGGGTTGTCGCGGACCACGTGCAGCACCGAGAAACCGAGATGCTCGCGGGTGAACGTGTCGGCACGGTCCCAGACCGTGCGGGCGGCTTTGGACCGGGCCCGCACGTCCATACCCATTCCGGTGCGCTGGATACCTTGTCCGGGGAACGCGTACGCGGTCTTGGGGGCGGTGAGCCGGGCGGTGGCGGCCATCACCAGGTTTCCGTCGATCTTGGCGGTGATCTCCAAAACCTCAGCGCCCAAGTCGATTCCGACCCGGTCGGCGCGGATTTCGACCTCGTCTCCCGGGGTCACCATGCCCAGGAAGCGGGCGGTCCAGCCGATCAGCTTCCCGGGTGGGACGGGCTTGCCGTCCGTGGCGGTGACCACGTGCTGGGCGGCTGCGGAAAGCCACATGCCGTGCACGATGGGGCCGTCCAGTCCGGCCAGCAGGGCTGCGCACCGGTCGGTGTGAATCGGGTTGTGGTCACCGGAGACCACCGCGAAGGGCCGCATGTCCACCGGCGCGGTGATGGTGACGTCGCGGCGACGGCGGCGCGGGGTATCGGTGGCGTTCTCCGACACCGCTCCCCCGGCCCGCACCGGGTCGGCGAGATCGACCGGGCCGGTGCGGCCGCGGATGGCGAACCGCTCTTCCAGAACCGCCAGCACGGCACCGCCCGCGTCGCTGATGTTCACGGTGACCGGGACCACCCGGCCGACCTCGGTGTCCTGCGCGGCGGCTGAGGTGGCCGTGACGATCAGTTCGGTCTTCTCCCGCGGCAGCGGCTTGAGCAGTCGCGCGGCGTGGTCGAGGTGGACCAGGCTGAGCAGACCCTCCACCACCGGGAAGTCCGAGTCGGTGGTGGCACCGCCGATCGCGGCGAATACCGCCGGCCAGCAGCGGCCGACCAGCGCGTCGGGAACCGTGGACAGGGTGGGCGCCAGGGGGGCGCCGAACGTGGCGGTGACACCGGTGTGATCGGCGACCCGGTCGGGATCCCAGTCGACCCGCACCGTGGTGGAGTGCCCGGTGAGCGGGGGCAACGCATCCGGGCCGTCCACGCCGGCGGCGATCGCCAGCACCGCGCGCATGGCCCCAGCGGCATCGGCGGTGATGACCATCGGTGCGCCGCCGTCGACGACCGTCGGCGGGAGGGTGAACGCGATGTCGATCCACGTCCCCGACAGCGGCACGCTGAGCACCACCCGGTCGGTACCCACGACCTCAAGTCGGGCGCCGGTGGCGTCGTGCCGGGCGCTGGCGGGCTCCCCGGCCGCTACCTGCCACTGCGACGGCGGGGCCAACCGATGCACCGGGTTGGTGGCGGTGCGGCCGGCCCACAGCACATCCGGGGAGTCCAGTACGACGGCCAGCGGCCCGGTGACGTCCGGACGCATCTGCAGCCGTGCGGCCGCCGGCCGGGGCTGTTGCCCGGCGGCCGAAGCCCTGGCCACCGCGGCACTTTCGAAACGGTCCAGCAGTTCCCCGACCGGCTCGTCGACCCGGGTGATGCCGGCGACGGCGGCGGTTCCGGGGATGACGCACACCTGATCGGCGCTGTAGCGCGCGTCGTGCGCCTGCCACAGCGAGTCGCTGCGCCACCAGCGGCGGACGTCTTTGTCGATGACCGGCACGAAGTTGACCGGCTTGCCGGGGACCTTGCACAGTTCGGTGAAGTAGGGCGCGTCGGCGGGGTGCAGCAGCACCGAGTCGGCGTCGGGATAGCGTTGGAGCAGCGTCGCGATGGCCCGGTCCGGTTCCTCCAGCAGAGCGGTGTCACCGAACAGCGTCTCGATGGCCCCGGTGTCGGCGTCGTTGAGGCGGGCTTCGGCCCGCTGCAGCATCGACGCGAATCGGTCTCGCCAGGTGACGTCCAGCCACGGCGAATCGGCCCGCTTGGTGTCGGCGGTGCTGTCGCCGTCCCCGATGGCCAAGTCGACGTACCGGCGCAGCCACTGCAGGTAGGTCATCGCGGCGACATCGCCGAAATATGGCTTGGCCGTGGCGGCCATGGCGGCGATGATCTCGTCGCGGCGGGCTTGCACCGCTTCGGCGTCACCGGCCACCTCATCGAGCAATCGGCCGCAACGGGAGGCGGAGTTGTCGATCTCGTGGATGTCGGCGCCGAGCTGGCTGCGTCCAGAAGCCATGCCGTTCAACGCTTTTCCAGCTCCAACCCACTGTTCGGTGCCTGCGGTATCGACCAGTAGCTGCTTGACCGACGGCGAGGTGGTCGCCTCCAGGCAGGCCATGGCGGCGGTACCGAGCAGGATCCCGTCCACCGGCATCAGCGGGTAGCCGTAGGCCCGTGACCAGCCTCCGATGAGGTACTCCGCGGCGCGCTCGGGTGTGCCGATCCCGCCACCGACGCACACGGTGATGTTGGACTGCGAACGCAACTCCGAGTAGGTGGCCAGCAGCAGATCGTCGAGGTCTTCCCAGGAGTGGTGGCCGCCGGCGTGGCCGCCCTCGACGTGGACGATCACGGGTTTGGTAGGCACCTCGGCGGCGATGCGGATCACCGAGCGGATCTGCTCGACGGTGCCGGGCTTGAAGCAGATGTGCGCGATGCCCGCGCGGCCGAGTTCGTCGAGCAGGTCGACGGCCTCGTCGAGTTCGGGAATGCCAGCGCTGACGACAAGTCCGTCGATGGGCGCTCCGGACTGACGCGCCTTCTGCACCAACCGTTTTCCGCCGACCTGAAGCTTCCACAGGTAGGGATCGAGGAACAGCGCGTTGAACTGGAAGGCCCGGCCGGGTTCGAGCAGTTCGGTCAGTTCGGCCATCCTCGCCTCGAAGATCGCCTCGGTGACCTGTCCGCCGCCGGCTAGTTCCGCCCAGTGCCCGGCGTTGGTGGCGGCGGCGACGATCCGCGCGTCCACCGTGGTGGGAGTCATGCCCGCAAGCAGGATCGGCGAGCGTCCGGTGAGCCGGGTGAACTTGGTGGACAGTTTCACCGAGCCGTCCGGCAGGCTGATCAACGAGGGCGCGTAACTCGACCACGGCTTGCCGACCTCGGGGGCGGCACCGATCGTGAACAGGTTGCGCTGACCGCCCCGGGTGGCCGCCGGCACGATACCGACAGCCAGGCCGCGGATCACCGGCGCGGTCAACCGGGTCAGGATGTCGCTGGGTCCCAGATCCAGAATCCAGCGGGCGCCGGCTTCTTCGATCGCGGTGATCGCCTGCACCCAGTCGACCTGCTCGACCAGGATGTCGCGTGCGAGGGTGCGGGCCGCCTCGACGTCCAACCCGATGGTCTGCGCCCACTGGCCGACGAGGTCCACGCCGCCGGTGAGTCGGGGGGTGTGGAAACCGACCTCGACCGCAACGGGGTCGAAGACCGGCGCGAACACCGCCCCGCCCCGCAGTTTGTTCTTGCGCTCGGCGGCTTCTCTGTCCGAGATCTGCTCGCAGTAGAGCTGGAACCGGGAAAGCTGCTCGGGGGTGCCGGTGAGGACCACGGCCCGCCGGCCGTTGCGGATGGACAGCACCGGCGGCGACACGGTGCGTACGTCGCGGCCGAACGACTCCAGCAGATCGGCGATGCGGGCGGGTTCGGCGTTGGTCACCGAGACCATCGGGGAGCGATCGCCGAGGGCCACGATGCCGCGGCGCCGGGCGACCAGCGTTCCGGCCGCCCCGATCAGCTGAGCCAGTGCCAGCAACTCGACATCGCGGGCGCCGCGGGCTGTGAAGGCCTCAACGGCCAGCACACCCTGCGAGTGACCGGCCAACGCGACCGGCGGTGCGGCGTCGAATTCCAGGCCCTGCCGGCGCAGCGCGCGCACCGCCGCGATCTGGGTGAGCAGGACGCCCGGCACCGATACCGCCGCCGAGGTCAAGTCGGCGGGCACCGTCTCCCCCGCCGCCAGCGCCCGCGCCCAGCGCAGCGGGTCAAAACCGATGGGCCGGGCGACGACCAACTCATCTGCCACCGGCGCCAGCAGCAGGTCGGCTTCGACGACGATTCGGGCCAGTTCGGACTCGATACCGGCGGTGGTGACGATCTCCTCCAGTCCGCCCAGCCAGGAGCTGTATCCCTGACCGCCGAACACCACCGCGTAGGGCTCGCCGGCGTTGAGGCGATCGACGAGCGCGTGGGCGGATGCCCGAGTCTCCGATTTCACGTCGGAGTCCACCCCCGCGGGCAGCCTGTCGTGCTCGTGAACCGTCACTCTTAGGTCTCCTCTGCGGCCGATATCGCGCACTAAGCGTCGCATCATTTCGGCACGTCTTTTTGTTACTGACGAGTTCTACGCAGGAGTAACCACCGAGTGATGATCGGCGCGGTGGGGGTGCCGAGCGAGCCCGTGAGACAAACCTGCTGCATGCGGGCGGTTACGCTTGGGTAGCTATAACCGCGCTGCTCAAGCGCTGACTGTTATCGAATCGTTATCTAACGATCTGGCATTGGGGCCGTGTCCGGGACACCGCGCCAACCAAGCAGAGGCTGCGCGGTCTAGTCGACAATTGTTCACCGAAAAACCGGACGGGAGTTTGCTGGATAAACCTACTATTCGGTAGGTTATGGCAGTTATTCGATCACCCACTGGCCGAATTGCGGTTTGAGAATGTCGTTGAGGTCGACTCCGACACCGGCCACCTCGCGGGCATCGATCTCGAACTGGTGCAAATGCGCGGCCGGATGAACGAACCCGTTCGGGGTGCCCCAGTCGTGCTGCCAGAACCACGAACCAACGCCGTCCTGGAGCGCCCACTCGATGGTTTTGGAGTTGGCGTAGATGCCGACGCGCTGCTTGTCCAGAACGTCTTCCCAGGCCCGCAGGTACGGCGCCACCTGTTGTTTGTACTGCTCGTAGGTCGGGTTGTCGTCGATGGAGGCATAGATCGGGGCGCTCTGCGGACCGCCTGCGGCGGTGTGTAGTTCCCACCCCCGCTTGGCGTGCTTGATACCGGCAGCCTGACCGCCGAGCCAGTCGGCGGTGTCCTGCTTGCCGAACTGATAGTTGGAGACGATCTTCAGCCCGGCCTGATACAGATCGCGCGCCTCCGCCAGCTGCATGGGTTTGCCCAGCATCCAGTTAGCGCCGGGGCGGCGGTCGGACACATAGCGGATCGCGCCCAGTGCGCCGGCCGCCTTGATGTCGGCGGCGCTGAGCACACCGGCGGAGTAGTCCAGTAGCAGGCCGAGCGAGTCCGCGGCGGCCGGGGCGGTGCTGACCGCGTTGGCCAGCACTCCCAGGCTGAGCGCCGCCGGGGTGGCGGCGGCGTATTTCAGGACGGATCGGCGTGACAACGAGGGCCCGGATGCCATGGGCCACAGATTAAGCCAGCGGTACCTCTATTCCAGGGATTGCGCCTCTACGCGGTGTCCTTGGGCTCCCGGTGATCGCGGTCCTTCGTGTAAGTGTGCTTGAGAGCGGCGCGTTCAGCGCCCACCCCATCCACGCCGTTGCGACCCCGTGATGTGATTGCGCGGGCGCTGTGGGCCTGCCGAGGCCGAGCGTGAATCATATTCTCCCGCAATGATTGTGGCAGCAGCGGCCGGGGCGGGTCGGGGTGTCGCCGCGGGGGTCTGGCGCGCGACCACCGAGGGTTGCAAGCCGGTTCGGCGGTCGCCCCGGCCGGGGGGACGACCAGTACCGGGGTTACCGGCGTCCGGGTCTTGGCCGGCGCCCAGGTCGACCGGCCGGTCATAGCCGGCTTCGACGATGGGGCGCAGCATCGAGTCCAGCGCCGGGGCCAGGACTCCTGAGCCGGCGATGAGGGGCAACACGGGAGTGGGTACCCACATGTAGGTCACCGCGCCCGGGGTTCCATCGGGATTGGCCGGGATATGGCTGACGTTCGCGGGGTCGTCGAGATCGACCCTGAAGTAGTTCGGATGCGCCATGAGCGCCCCCACCACCGCGTTGGCGACGGCCAGCAGATTGCCGGTGTCCGAGGGCCAGTCGGCCCAGCCGTCGTACTGGCGGATCACCTCGGTCCCGCGATAAGGGGTCTGGGAGGGAAACCCCGGCTTGCGGGCGGACCCGCCCATCGGGTTCTCGGGGTTGCCGATGGACACCCACGACACCAGGTCCGGATCCGGTGCTGCGCCGGGATCGGCGGCCCAGCGGCGCAACAGGACGTGGATGACCTGGCCGCCCTGGCTGTGGCCGAACAGGGTGACCGGCTCGCCGTCGGCGGTCGCCGCGGAGATCGCCGTGGCGAGGATATCGGCGCCCTGCTGGTTGAACTCCTCACCGGGCAGGGCGGGGTAATCGACCGGTCGGCACCGCTGAGGCGGCGCGCAGAGTCGCCCGCCGAGCTGCAACGGGGTGAAGTGGACGAGGTCCTGGGCGCCGACGATCCCGCCCTCCAGGGTCAGCACCGTGCCCCCTGATCCCCGAGCGGGTGCAGCGGTGTGGAGTGAAGTCGCCGACGACAGGCCGACGACGGCCGCCGCCGCGGCCATGGACGTGAGACAGCCGCGTCCCAGCGGGCCGCCGCATCCACCGACTGCGGCGCTGTGTTTACCCATAGGAATGGCCCCCATTGGCTGCCGTCCAGCTAAGTCACGCGCGAATATTAGCGGACGTGTCGAAAGAGTGTGGAAACCGAGCATCAGACGGTTTTCCCACTGGCGCAACGCATCTCGGACCGCATGGGTAGCCGTCGGCCTTTTGAATTAGCTGTGCGGCCACTGCGGAGCGAATGAACCACTACAGTGAGGGTATCGCTGCGAGGCTTGGGATAGCGACAATCACGCCTTCGTGACCGCGGTTCGGGCTGGAGCGACTCCGGCGAAGTCGCCCCGCTGGCCGGTGGCCGCTCCGGTCTCCCCGCCCCGCAGGTCGGGCAAAGTGTCGGCAACCCGGCTCGGGTCAGACAGGCTGACCAGGCCTGGGGAACTGGGCGGCCAGGAACCGGTCCCACATGCCGTCGCTCATCAAGCCGTTGGCCCCGATGAGCACATGCGCCGACGGGGTGACGCGAATCCGGATCGGAGGGCGCCTGGCGGTGATGGCCTTTTCCACCGCCTTGGCGACACTGTCGGCATCGCCGCCGAGTCTGGCCAGCGGGCCTTTGGCGTAGGCGTCCTCGGTGGCCGCACCGACGGCGGCGTTGAACTCCGCATAGGGACCGTCGTCGGAACCCATCGCGGTCTGGGCGGTTGCGGCGAACTCGGTCCGGATCAGCCCGGGTTGGACGATCACGACGTCGACGCCGAATCCCTTGACCTCGAAGCGCAGCGCATCGCTGATCGCTTCGACGGCGTACTTCGACGCGTGATAGGCGCCACCGCCGGGGAAGGTGAAGTTCGCCCCCATTGAACTGATGTTGACGATGCGACCCCAGTGCTGGGCACGCATCCCGGGCAGCACGAGTTGGCACATTCGCACCAGTCCGAAGACATTGGTCTCGAATTGGCGGCGCAGATCGTCCATGGACAGTGTTTCCATCGCACCGGACTGGGAGTAGCCGGCGTTGTTGATCAATACGCCGACCGCGCCCTGCTCATCAACGACGCGCCCGACCGCGGCGATCATCGAGTCCTCGTCGGTGACGTCGAGGGCCAGGGTGTGCGCACCGGCCTCGCGCAGTTCGGCCAGCGAATCCACGCGGCGGGCAGAGGCGTATACGGTGTGGCCGGACTTGGCAAGCCGCAGGGCGGTGGCATGCCCGATCCCGGTGGAGCATCCGGTAACGAGAACGGCCTTGGACGGTTCAGTCATACCGACACGCTAAACACTATTTGCTAAAAGTGTCAATGTTGCTCATCATGTTGAGGGTGCGGGACGTGTCGATGGCGATCGTCGGAGCCGGGTTCGGAGGAATAGCCGCCGCGGTCCGCGCGCGCGAAGCCGGGGTTCGAGATCTTGTCATCGTCGAGCGCGCGGCCCGAGTGGGTGGCGTCTGGGAGGCTAACAGCTATCCCGGGCTGGCCTGCGACGTTCCCTCGAACCTCTACTCACTCTCGTTTGCGCCAAATCCGCGCTGGAGCAGGCGATTTGCAGCTCAGGAGGAGATCCGCGCATACCTTGAGAGGGTCGCCCACGATCACGGCCTTGCGCCGCATCTGAGGTTGGGCACCGAGGTGCGCACCGCGGCCTGGGACGATGCGGCCGGACGCTGGCGACTCGACCTCGCCGGCGGCGGCTTCGTCGAAGCCGAACTGCTGGTCACCGCCTGCGGGCAACTCGCCCGCCCCCGGATTCCAGACGTGCCGGGGCTCGCCGACTTCGCCGGCCCGGCCTTTCACTCGTCCGACTGGGACCATGACCTCGACCTGACCGCGTTGCGGGTCGCCGTGCTGGGAACGGGGGCCAGCGCGATCCAGTTCGTGCCGGCCATCGCCGGGCGCACCCGGCAACTCACCATCTTCCAGCGGTCGGCGCCGTGGACGTTGCCGAAGATGGACGCGATCTATTCGGCCCGGACGCAGAAGGTCTTCGAGCGCTTTCCCGGGCTGCAGCGGGCGTCCCGGTCGGCGTGGCGCAACTCCTTTGAAATCCTGGCCCCGCTCTTCACCGGACGTCCCCCGCGGACGGCGGATCGCTCACGTCGCCTCTTCGCCCGACTCTCCGATCTCCAGCGCGACATCGCACTACGCGGCGACCGCGATCTTCGCGCCCGGGTGCAGCCGGACTACGAGATGGGTTGCAAGCGTGTGCTGTTGACCTCCGAGTGGCTTCCGACGCTGAGGCGTCCGAACGTCGAACTGGTCACCGAGGCCGTCGAGCGCGTCACCGATGAGGGCGTCATCGACGCAGGGGGCCGGACACACCCGGTGGACGCCATCATCTTCGGAACCGGCTACGCGGCTACTGATCTGCTCGCGCCGATGGAGGTGTTGGGTCGCGGTGGAGAGCGTCTGCACGACCGGTGGCGGGACGGGGCGGAGGCCTACCTGGGACTGTCGGTCCCAGGCTTTCCGAACCTCTTCATGGTCTACGGCCCCAATACCGGCCACGGCACCGGCTCGGCGATCGACATGCTGGAGGCTCAGGCCGACCACATCGCGGATGCGGTTCGGATGCTCGCCGACGGCAGGGCCGAGCTGCTCGAGGTCCGCCGGGATGTCTTCGACGCTTTCCGTAGGGAGATCTCCGAGCGGATGGCCGACACGGTCTGGGCTTCGGGCTGCGGCAGCTGGTACCGGAATGACGCCGGCCGCGTGACGATCACCTGGCCCGGCCAACCCGCCGAGTACCAGCGACGCGCTCGGCGACTCGCGGCGGCCGACTACGACTTGCGCGCACGGGGGAAGGCATGACCTATCCTGACCCTCGTCCTGTGGAGGTGGCTGACCGGATGTCGACGGGTGAAGCGATCGCCGCCGCGGCCCTTGCCGAGTTCACCGCCTTCGGCTACCGCCGGGCCTCGATCGAGAGTATCGCCCGCCGGGCGCAGGTGTCCCGAGCGACGGTGTATGCGCACTGCAGCGGCAAGGAAGAGTTGTTCCGCGCCCTGGTATCGCGTCTGCACGAGGAGCACCTGGCGGCGATGCGCGAGGCCGCCGACGCACCGGACCTCGACATCGAGAGCCGGATCAGCCGCCTGCTGCAGGCGCGGTTCCTGCGGTTCGTCGAGCTGACGTCGAGCTCGCCGCACGCCGTCGAACTCTACGACCGCCACGGCGCGCTGTGCGGCGACATTGCCCAGACCGCCCACCGCCGGGCGGAGAAGGTCATCATCGCCGTGCTCAGGCGCGCCGCCGCCGCCGGCGAGATCGACCTCAGCCCCTCCGGCCTCACGCCGGCCCAGTTAGCCGGCGTTCTGGACGACTGCGCGTTCGGCGCCAAGGGTGAAGATCCGGCCACCGCCACGCCCGCCGAGTTCACCGCGCGGCTCAACCGCAGTGTCGCGGTGATCTTCGCCGGCATCGGCACCGCGGCTTACCGTCGGTAGCGCAGCTACTTCCGCTGCGGTCTGCGGCGGCTGCTGGTGGTGTGGCTGGCGGTTGGACGGTCACCGTGCCGGGAAACCGCCGACTCCAGCAGCAGTCGGCGTTCGGCAGCAGCGACGTTGCGCCGGGTCCGTTCGGCCACATCCGGGGTGACCGAGATGGAGGTGATGCCCATCCGGACGAGGTGCTCGGCGAAATCCGGTCTGGTCGAGGGCGCCTGGCCGCACAGCGAGGCGGTGATCCCCAACCGCCGAGCGGTGCTGATGATGCGGCCGATGGCGTCGAGGACCGCGGCGTCGGATTCGTCGAACAGTTCCGAGCACACATCTGAGTCGCGGTCGACGCCCAGCATCAGCTGGGTCAGGTCGTTGCTGCCGATGGACACCCCATCGATGCCCATCCCGACGTATTCGGGCAACCAGTACACCACCGAGGGCACCTCGGCCATCACCCATCGGTGCAGCCCGCGTTGGCGGCCCAGTGGGCTGGCGTCGATCAGCGTCAGGCACTCCTCGAGTTCCCACTTGGTCCGGACGAACGGAATCATCAGGTGCAGGTTGGGGTTTCGCTCCCGGACCCTGGCCAGCGCGTCGAGTTCGAGGGCGAAGACATCGGGCTGCTTGATGTACCGGAAGCAGCCACGGTAGCCGATCATCGGGTTGTGCTCTTCGGGCTCGTAGGCCTCGCCACCGGAGAGTTGACGGAACTCGTTGGTGCGGAAATCGGTGGCGCGGTAGATCACCGGCCGCGGGCCGAACGCGGAGGCGACCCGGCCCACCGCCTCGGCGAGTTTGTCGACGAGGGTGTTCTGCTCCCCGCGTGCGATCAGATCCCGAGGATGCCGATTGTTCAGGGCGTCGGTCAGGATGAGTTCGGCCCGCAGCAGGCCGACCCCGTCAACGTCGAGTCCGGCGGCCCGCTCGGCGGCGTACGGCATGGAGACGTTGACGTAGATCTTGGTCGCGGTGACTTCGGAAACGATCCGCTGACCCGGTTCAGAGGTGACGGTAACTACCGGGGTGTCCTGGCTGCGGCCGGCCAGCACCCGGCCGTGGGTGCCGTCGACGGTGACCACCATGCCGTCGGTGAGGTCATTGGTAG
>NZ_JBILVF010000219.1:0-4056 GCF_044370595.1 Mycobacterium sp. | reverse complement strand
GTGGTCACCGCCGCCGCGCTGATCATGGCGATCGCCTTCGCCGCGCTGATCGCCGCGCAGGTCTCGTTCATGCGGATCTTCGGCCTGGGCCTGACACTGGCGGTGCTCGTCGACGCCACCCTGGTCAGGATGGCCTTGCTCCCGGCGTTCATGCAGGTGATGGGCAAACGCAACTGGTGGGCGCCCCGGCGTCTTGCCCAGTTGCATGAGCGCATCGGGATCTCCGAGGAGCCACCCGAACACCGGGTTTTGCGGAAGGCGCCGCTGGCTACAGTGGGGAAGTGACCGATACCTCCGCCGGATCTCATCCAGCGACCAGGCTGCACCACCCCTTCTTCGCCCGGTTGTGGGCCGTGATGTCCGCGCACGAGACCCCGATGCTGCGCCGGTTGCGCGCCGAGAACCTCGCCGGACTGTCCGGGCGCGTGCTGGAGGTGGGGGCCGGCACCGGCACCAACTTCGGCTACTACCCGCAGACCGTGCAACAGGTCATCGCCCTGGAACCCGAAGTCGGACTTGCGCCCAAAGCCCGGCAGGCCGCGGCGAATGCGACGGTTCCGGTGCAGGTGATCGAGACGACCATCGAAGGGATGCCGGATGGCGAACCGTTCGACGCGGTGGTGTGCTCTTTGGTGCTGTGCTCGGTCGCCGATCCGGACGCTGTTCTGCACCAGCTCTATTCGGTCCTCAAGCCGGGCGGTGAGCTGCGTTTCTTCGAGCATGTCGCCAGCTCCGGGTGGCGGGGTTCGCTGCAGCGGCTCGCTGACGCGACGGTTTGGCCGCGGATCGCGGGCAACTGCCACACCCACCGTGAAACCGAAAGCGCCATCACCGCAACCGGTTTCACCCTTGAGGCCACGAGGCATCAGTGGACTCTCCCCGCCTGGGTGCCGATGCCGGTTTCGGAGATGGCGGTGGGCCGGGCGGTGAAAGCGGCCGGCTGACTCAGCCTCCCGCGCAGCTTCTCGGGCATCTGCTCGGCCAGGTCATCGGCCCGGGAGAAGTCCTCGTCGATGTTGTACAGCTCCCATTTGGTCGTCAGCACTCGAAACGTACCGGCCGAGGACGTCGGTTTCGGCTTACCCTGCACGTTTCTTGCAACAGTGCACGGCGGGTCGCGGCTGCGGTCGGGGCGATACCTGACAAGGAGCTGGCGTTCGCGCTCGAAGTTCGGGGCGAGAACGGCCGGACCGATCGTGAACTGCAACTAGGCGACAGTCTCTCCATCATTGAGGCCAAGCGCGGGTGGCAGCTGCCTGCCGAGGAACAGCTTGCTGAATACGCCGACAGGGTCGCAGCCACGAAGGCGGGTGGGGCACCCGTAACGCTTTCTCAAGCGTCACATGCGCTCGCGGCGCAAACCTGCCGGCAGAGGTCAATGGTGTTCCAGTTGTCCACCTCCCTTGGCGCGATGTTCTCGCCGACGTCGAGGAAGCAAGGCCGCACTGCCGGCGGGCACGAACGGCTTTGGCTTGAAGAGTTTCGGACGTACATGCGGGAGGTGATCTGGTTGCGACCTGTGGGCGATAGCTGGGTTTATCGCGTGGTCCTCAACGATGTCAGGCCGGGAGGAAGAGCCAGCTTCAGGGAGATCGTCACCGAGCAGTTTCATTAATTCCATCCTTGCGGCGTCAAAGGCTGGCCCACCGAGCCGCCGAACTCAACGCATCCATCGGGTAGTCGAGCACGAGGTAGTGCCGCAACTCAGCGACCGGTGGCCCTACATGACAGGCAAGGAAGTGAATAGACCTCACGCCATTTACCGACTCGGACCGAGACTGCCCCCCCACTCGCCTATTCCGAACGGGGCGTCCTACAGATCGGGGCACCTGCGGGTACTTCTCGACCAACTTCAGACCGCTCCCACGCTCGCTGAGGCAATCAAGCGGAGCAACGAATTGAAGAACCGAACCTGAGTGGAGTAGGCCTGCTGCCAACCAAGCAAACCCAGGTCCAACGTGAAGCCGACCTCGCAGTAGGCGAACGGCGGCAGAGCTTTTTTACACTTAGGACGCAGTGCTGCACTGATGCTTCCGGATAGTCATGCACCTTGATGGTGCCTCCTAACCCGTGACGGCTGGGCTAGCCTGGGCAGAGGATTGAAAACCCAGTGAATTCCCTCCGGGCAGAGCGCAGTCGATTGGATTTCAGGTATGGCCTTCTTGACCTCGCCGAAGACCTACACCGGCCTCGCAGTGTTTCACGCGGTGGATGCTGTCGCCTGCGCGGCCCAGGTGCCGCCCATCAAGAAGAGCCTCGACTCCGTCGGTTGCCCAGACAACGTTCGGCGAGTGTTGCCTGCGATCAAGGGCGCAGCAGCCGTCGGGCTGTATTCGGTGAGGTGGTTTCCCGGACTCGCGAGGCTGACCACGGCGATGTTGACCCTCTATTTCGCACTGGCCGTCGGAGCACATGTGCGCTCCCGTGATAAGGCCGTCAATGCACTTCCCGCGGCGGCTTTGCTCACCACGTTCGCGGTCATGACGGTCAAGGGCCCAGAGCCAGCACCAACGACTTAGGGGCGCCCACGCAAGGTCACTGCACCCGCCGATACCGCGCTATAGTCACTGGTAGTCGGCTACGACCGCAGGAGATTCGCCATGGCTTCGTCACTGCTTGACGCACTGGGTTCGGACAAGGGCGGCCTTACGCTGCTTAAGTTGCTCGCCGATAACAGTTTTGACTCCATTCTCGTCACCGACGCTTCCCCCAAAGGTCGGATCATCTATGCCAACAAGGCGTTCAGGAAGCTCACCGGACACGACCCCGCGGAAGTGCTCGGCAAGGATCCCCGCATCCTCCAGGGCCCCGGCACCGACCGGAAGGTGATCGAACGCCTTGCTGCGGCAATCCAATCCGGCGGACGGTTCGAGGGCCGCGCGGTCAATTACAAGAAGGATGGGACGCCGTTCATCATGAACTGGCGGATGTTCCCCCTCAAAGACGCCGGCAAGATCATTGCGTGGGTGGCCATCCAGCGCGAGGCGCTCTCCGCTGGCTAGGGCTTCTCGGGTGCGCCTCGGCGCCATCTCTCCGCGTGCCTCTCTGGCATTCTGAGTGTAAGTTAGGCCGCCTTTCGGAGGCATCGACGGCGGCATGCCGCTGCCCCAACTACCGTCGGGCTGTCGACCGTCACGACGCAATTCCCCCGGGGTGTCCGTCACGTAATTCCGCCACCGGTGGGCCTCGGGTGTAGGTCTACCGGGTGGTTGTGGCGTTGTCTAGCGGCGGGGTAGCACCGGGGCGTTTTCGTGGTCGGTAGCTGGGGCCGTCCATCAGGATTTGGTGGCTGGTGTTGATCAGTCGGTCCAGTAGCGATTCAGCGACGACGGGGTCGGGGAACAGGTTGTACCAGTCCTTGGGTGATCGGTTGGAGGTCAGGATCAGCGGGCGGCCGTTGACGGCGCGATCGCTGATGAGTTCGTAGAGATCGTCGGCGCGCATGGCGGTGTGCTCGCGCATGGCGAAGTCGTCGAGGATCAGGACTAACCCCCGGGGCCAATATCTGCCGTCGGACGCTTACTCCGACCCAAGGGGCGGGGCGGGGCCGAGAATGCCTTTAGACTTCCGTTGGGGACCCCGGGGTGCTCAGCAGCCACGCTGTTGTGTTGATAACCCATCGCCCTCAAGTAGGCATTTGCCCTGGTGAACGTGGCATCGGTAGGGCACCGAGTCGGGAGGTTACCCGGCGGACCCGGCCCCTGGGATGGGTGAAATCACCCTAATGACCCGCCCATACCTGCCGGCCTGTCCAGAACCCACCGAGACGACGTCATAGCTGGTGGGGCACTGGCAGCCCCCGGTTTCGGTGTGGCTGAGCACCCGGTGTTCGTCGTTGATCCGTCCGGACATGTGGTGTTGTCCCAAATGACGCCGGTGAGGATGGCGCGACCGAGGTCGGCTCCGGTCAGGTTTGCGTTGGTCAGGTTCGCGTTGGTCAGGTTCGCGCCCCTGATTCGGTAGTTGGCGCAGAAATCATCGGAGCAGGTCAGATTGGCCCCGGTCAGGTCGGCGCCGGTCAGGTTCGCGAGCGCCAGGTAGGTGCCGGTGAGGTCC
>NZ_JBILVF010000083.1:0-14342 GCF_044370595.1 Mycobacterium sp. | reverse complement strand
GAGTCCCGCTCCGGGCGCGGCGCCACCGCTTCTGCTGCTACTTCCGCATCCGCTTCCGCTACCGCTTCCGCCGGCACCGATCCGACGGGAGCGGAATCCACCCCACGCACCGTGGCCCGCCGGTCACCGGCCGCCCCAGCCGGCCGAGGCGAGGCACCCGACGACGCAGAAGGCGACGCCGACGAACTCGACCCCCCGGAATCCCCATCACGACGATCAGCGGCTGCCGATGGCGCCGAGACCGCCGCGCTGACCCCCAACGCCACCGCCAAAGCCCCCACCCGGCCCACGTAGCGCCCGCAACCCGCGAACCCGCCCGAACCCCTCAGACCATTCGTACTGGGCATCGCCCGCCACCCCATCGCTCGTCAGCAACGTGAACCACCCCAGACTCAAGACCCTGGAGACAAGATTTCTACAACAGCGCTAATTTAGAAGTCGGAAATCTTGCGCCCTGCATCGTATGTGACCGCCTGTGCCGTATGCAGGGATGATCTTGACGCCAGCCGCGCCCAATTCCAGGCCCGCATACCCTTCGAGCACCGCTTCATCGAGTGGCCCTTCGACGAAGAGAACGCCCGCCTTGGCGTAGTCAGCCAGGTACGGGCCGCTTCGTCATCCGAGCCACCCACGAGCGTGGGGTTGGCGCACCGCCCAGTCGGAGCTTGGCGACGGTGTCTCGTGAAGCACCCGCGGTTTATCCCGCGGCACTGTCAGATTCGGTCACAGTCGGCCACCCACTAGAATTCCGGCGGGTGAGCGCTCAATCACATGTTCGGGCCCTAGTTCTGGACGCCCTGGTTCTGGACTATGTGCGGACCCCGCGCGGCAAGGCCTCGGCGAAGGGGTCGCTGCATGACCGCACCGCCACCGACCTGCTGATCCACCTCGAGCACGCCCTCGTCGACCGGACCGGTCTGGACCCCACCCGGATCGACGACGTCATCGTCGGCTGCGCCTCCCAGGTCGACGAGCAGGGTGCCGACATCGCGCGCACCTCCGCACTGCTGGCCGGCTGGGGCGACCGGGTTCCGGGTCTGACGATCAACCGGTTCTGCGCCTCGGGCATCGACGCGGTCGCGCACGCCGCCGCCCGGCTGCGGTCCGGCGATCTGAGCGTGGCGGTGGCCGGCGGGGTGGAGTCGGTTTCCCGGGTTCCGCTGTTCGCCGACCGCGGCCCGCTGTGGACCGACCCGGCCACCATCCGGGCGGTCGGATCGGTGCACATGGGCATCGCCGCGGACCTCAACGCCACCATCGAGGGACTGTGCCGTGAACAGCTCGACGCCTACGGGGTGGAGACCCAGCACAAGGCGGCTGCGGCGTGGGCCGACGGGGTGTTCGCCCGCTCGGTGGTGGCGGTACCCGGCGGCGAGCACGGGCCGGGCCTGGACCACGACGAACTGGTCCGCGGCCAGACGACGCTGGAGGCGTTGGCCGGGCTGCCACCGGCCTTCGCGCAGTTGGGCGCCGACGGCCAGGACGAGATCGCGCTGAACGCCTACCCCGGTGTGGCGGCCATCGAACACCTCCACACCGTGGGCACCTCACCCCAAATGGCCGACGCCGCAGCGCTTCTGCTGCTGGGTACCGCAGAGTCCGCCGAGCAGGCCGGTGTCGCGCCGCGCGGTCGGATCGTGGCCGCGGCCACCACCGCGGTCAACCCGGTGGTGATGCTCACCGCCGGCCAGAGCGCGGTGGTCGAGGTCATCGCCCGCGCCGGCCTGCGGCCGGCCGACATCGACGTCTTCGAGTTCGCCGAGGCGTTCGCCGCGCTGTGCGTGAAGTTCCGCCGCGACCTCGACGCCGGGCCCGAACGGATGAACCCCAACGGCGGCACCATGGCCATGGGGCACGCCTTCGGGGCGACCGGGGCGATCCTGGTCGGCAGTTGCCTGGAGGAACTGGAACGCCGCGACGGCCGCTACGGCGTCGCCGCGGTCAGCGGGGCCGCCGGCCTCGGGGTGGCTGTCGTCATCGAACGGCTGAATCCCCAATAAGCTGGCCGCTATGAGAATCTTCGTCGCCACCGGGGTGTGCGCGGTACTGATCGGCTCCGGAGCCTGCGTCACCGCCGCACCGGCGATGGCATGCCCGTACGGGACGGTGCCCAGCGACTTCGCCGGTGTCTGCGTCAGCGGGGGCACCAACGGCGGGCCCGTCGTCCCCGTCGCACCGCCGCATGTCGGGGCGGTGTTCTCCGGCGGACCCAACGAATTGCCCTCGGTCAACGGCATTCCCTGCACGCCGCAACAACTCGGCACCTGCATCGGGCTGGCCGAGAGCGGCGGCTAAAGCAGGCCTTTGAGTGCCTCGCGGGTGTCGGCGCTCTCCTGCGGCGTCGCACCGAATTCCACGGCCGCGAACTCGGTGACGCCGATCCCGGCCAGCGCACCGACCCGCTCCTGCACCTCGGCGGTGCTGCCGATGATCGCGATGTCGGCCGGGCCGGCCACCCCTTCGCGGTCGAGCATCGCCCGGTAGCTGGGCAGCCCGCCGTAGCCGGCGAACGCCTCCGCCGCGCGGGCCGACGCGCCGTCGCGGTCGGCGGTGACGCAGACCGGCAACGCGGCGATGACCCGCGGCGCCGGGCGGCCGAACTCCTCGGCGGCGCGGGTGATGGTCGGCACGATGTGCTCGGCGAGAGTCGCCGGACCCGTGCACCAGGTCAGTGTGCCGTCGGCCATCGCGGCGGTGACCCGCAGCATCTGCTCACCCAGTGCGGCGACCACCACACCGAAACCGGCCGACCCCTTTGCGCTGACACCGGCGTGCACCCGGTAAGTCTCGCCGTCGAAGTTGGCAGGTTCGTTGCGCGACAACGGCATTAAGACGCTGAGGTACTCGCGCAGGTGGCGCACCGGCTTGTCGTAGCTCAGGCCGAACATGTCCTCGATGACGATCTTGTGGCTCAGACCGATGCCGAGGGTGAATCGGTTGTCCGAGGCGGCCGCCACCGTGTGACTCTGCTGGGCGATGGCGTGCGGGTGGCGCGGGAAGGTGGGCACCACCCCGGTTCCCAGCTCGATGCGGGGCACCTTGGTGCCCACCACGGCCAGTGCGGTCAACGCGTCGTGGCCGAAGATGTGGGGTGTCCAGTACGAGGCGAATCCGTCACGCTCGGCCGACGCGGCCTCGGCCACGATGTCGTCCAGTGTTCCGCTGTTGACGGCGCCGCCGAAGATTGCGTACTTCATCGGCCCGACGTTACTTGGCCGGCGGGCGTCACGCCGCCGGGTAGACGCCGAACTCGGTGCCCTCGCCCGAAACACACTGGAAGATCAGCGGACGAGTCTCGGCGGTGCCGGTGTAGCAGGTCCACGTGACGGCGGCGTCGATCTTCTGGTACTTCTCCCCTTGGAGGTCATAGCGGGCGGCGATCGTGTAAGCGTCGTCGCAGGAGAGGGCCGCACCGGTGATCTTGATCTGGTTGCCGCCCCGCGGGGCGCACGAGGTGGCCTCGCCGGCAGCGGGCGCGGTCGTGGGGGCGGACGCTGCGCTCGAGGGCGGCGAGGCCACGGGCGCTTCGGAATCCTTCCGAGCGCAACCCGCCGCCACAAGAGTCGCGACAACTGCCGGAATCAGAACGCTGCGAATGTGCATGGGCACAACCCTATTCCCGCGCCGTCGCGCACGGGATCTTTCCGGTTGCCGGACCCGGCTCGGCGGGCCGGGTCAGCCGGTGCAGCACCCAGGCCAGCGGCACGCTGAGCACGATCGTCACCGCGAACAGCACGGCGGCTGAACCGGTGAACACCGGCCAGCCCAGCACCGCCGTCAGCGCAATCTCCATCACGATGACGTGCACCAGGAAGATCTCGTAAGAGATTTCACCGAGGCGGACCATCGGCGCGCTGCTCAGCAGCCGGGTGTAGGGGCCCTCTGCGGCCGGGCCGCCCAGCGCGACCGGCGCCACCACCAGGGTGGCGATCGCGGCGTAGAGCAGGGTTCGGATCAGATCCGCACCGAGGTTCGGGGCGGTGGCGCTCATCGAACCAGCGACCGGTGTCGAGACAATGAGGAAAGCGGCGACGGCCGCGGGCAACGCCACCCGCCATCCGCAGCGCACGCCCATCGTCTGCAGCACCGCCAGCGCCATCCCGCCGGCGAACCAGATCAGATAGTGCGACAGCCACATACCGGCGACGGCGGGCAGCCAGCCGGTGGTGTGCAGCACGATCAACCACAGCGGGCTGATCGCCGCGACTGCGCCAAGACCAGCCAGCACCACCCGCGGCCGCCACCGTCCCCGGCACAGAACCGTCAGCAGCACCCATGCCAGCGCCGGCAACAGCAGATAGAACGCGACCTCGACGGCCAGGCTCCACATCTGCGTCAGACCCTGATGCTGGTAGCCGGCGAAGTAGTCGCCGTAGATCTGGGTCAGGGTGAGGTTGCGGATCAGGCCGGTCCAGGTATGTCCCGGGTTGGGGTCAATCGGCCGCAACTCGTAGACCAGGTAGGCCAGCACGACGGTGATCAGGTAGGCCGGCATGATCCGTCGCACCCGGTTTCGGCCGTAGCGGCGCACCGAGGGCCCCGAAGTGCCGGCGGCCACCGCGCGCACCCACGGCCCGAACAGCAGCAGCCCGGACAGCACGAAGAAGATCGCCACGCCAATGTCCAGGCGCGCCAACATCATTCCTGGATAGCCGCGGGTCAGAGCGCCGGTGCCGAAGGCCGCGTGGGTGCCGACCACGGTCAGGGCCGCCACCGCCCGAAGTCCGGTCAGGGCCGGATTACGGTCGGCGGAACAGACCTGCTCCAGGCCGCCCTGATCGCCGTCGGCGGGGGTGGTCACGACGCGCGCCGGTCCCCGTTAGGCCGCGTCTGCCCGGCTCTGCGCGACACACCCGTTCGACACGGTCATGACTGGCCGCGCCGATAGCCCCAGCCCAACGCGGCCGTCGCCCACCGGCGGAGCGCCACCTGGGACCAGGCCCATGCTCAGCCGGTTGGTCAGACCGGGCGTGACGATCGCATCGCCCCGCAGGCACGCGGTAACCCCCTCGCGAGCAACGGATTTGGGATCGACGATCATCGCCGAGGGACCCGGGTGTCGATCCCGTGGGCGCTCGACAACTGCGCCACGACCGCCCGCAGCTTGTCCTCCCGGCGGGCGACGAGGACGACGTTGTAGCCGCGGCCGGCCAACTCGCGGCAGAGCACCGATGCCCTCCGCGGCGCCGGTGACCAGCGCCCACCCGTGGGCACCGTTGCGGGAGGTGTTCGGCGGCATGCGGCGAGCGTAGCCCGGCCGCCGGCTCAGCCGGGGATCTGCCGAGTCGGGGTGATGCGCCCCGACACCCCCAGTGCGCGGGCCTGCGCGACCAGTTGCTGGTAGGTCTGCCGGTCGACGGTCTGGCTGCGGGTCAGGATGAAACCGCTGCGGCCACTCGGGTCGCTGACGATGACCCAGCCGTAGTCCGGGGCCCGGTCGAGGATCAGATAGTTGCCCGGCGGGTTCGCCGACGGGGTCGACCCGCCGAAGCCGACGTTGAGTGCGGTGTTGATGGGATTGACCGCAACCGCCGACCCGCTGATCGACGACCTTGGGCCCCAACGGAAGAAGTAGTTCCCGGAGTTGCGGACACCGAGGGTTCCGTCGGGTCTGAGGGTGTAGACCGCCTTGGTGTTGACCAGTCCGATGGAGAAGAGCTGTTTGACGCTGCCCTGCTCGTAGTAAGTCCCCGCGAACTGCGCGGGGTCGACCGGCACGCTGGAGGGCACCACGGGCCCGGAAGCCGCGGTGGCGGCGGCCGCCGGTGGCGGGCTCACCGGGACTGCGGCCGCCGGTGTGGCGGCGGCCGGTGCAGCCGATGCGCGCGCCAGGGACGCGGGGGGGTCGTTGTCGGTGATCCTCTCTGCTGCGGCCGGCGTCACCCGCGGCAGGGGCACCTCGGCCGCTGGGGCCGACGGGGGGGCGGCCCCCAGCCGGGAGGCCGGCGGCTGCGAGGGGTCGACGCGGCTGGCGGCGACGCGCGCGGGGCGGGGCGTGCGGGCGGGTTTGTCGGCCCCGGCCGTCGAAGCGCCGGCATGGGCGGCCCGGTCCGCCGAACGGGCCTCGCCGCCGGGGTCGGCGCCGGCCAGGCCCGCACCGCAGAACACCGCCGCGCCCAGGCCACCCAGGACGGCACCTGGCCCCAGCCACTTGATCATCGAATCCATGTTGAGAAGCCATTCCCCGGCCTGCGCAGCCGGTATGTGTCAGATGCCGGCCCGTTTGGCCGGAGGTCATCCCCTATTCGGAGCCGCGGCGCTCCCGGATTGGTCGCCTCTGGATTGCCCCCTGGGGATTGCCCCCTGGGGATTGCCCCCTGTGGATTGCCCCCTGGGGATTGCCCCCTGTGGCAGTGCTCCCAGGCCGTCCCCGGCCGCGGACTCCGCCGGCCGGTCCAGGACGCTCCTACCCCGCTTGCTCGATAAACCCTGATGTCACGAATTTGTCATTGCCAACCGCACCTCGTGAAAAGATGCCGCCGTAAGAATGGCGCGCAAGCAGCGCCCGACGCCGATCCGACGAATGCGAGGTCTCGCCAGTGGACACCCTCCCCCTCATCATCATCTTCAGCGCCGTGCTCATCATCGGCCTGATCTGGGCGGCCCTGCGGGTGACGATCCGGCGCGACCGGGCGACGATCAAAGCCGACATGGACGAACCGCACGAGATCGACGCCTACAAGAAGCGCTGGCGCCGGAAGCACTGATCGCAACCGCGAGCGCCGCGGCGACAACCTCGGGGTAGCCGGCTGCAACAGGGCTGGGCTACACGGCCGCACCGGTCCGCTTTGCCTACCGTTGAGGTCGGGAGGTTGTCATGATCGAAGAACTTCAGGACATGCCCGCCGGGGTCGACGGCATTCGGATTTCGGGTCGGGTGACCGCAGAGGATTTCAACCGGTTCAAACCCACCCTGGACCGGATGATGGATTCCCACGAGATCCGCTTTGTCGAGGTGATCGGCTCCGACTACGAGGGTTTCGGCCCGGGCGGGTTGCTCGCCGAGATCAAACAGGGCTTCAGCAACATCAAGCATCTTCAGGCGTTCAGGCGCACCGCCGTCGTCACCGACAAGGAGTGGATCGGCCACGCGCTGCACGCCATGGCGTGGATGATCCCCGGCGAGGTCGCTCTGTTCGGTCTGGACGAACTCGAAGCCGCCAAGCAGTGGGCGGCGGGCTGAGCGGCGCGCGCCGCGCAGGTGCAGCTGGGCGTTGTCGGTTCGTGTCAGCACACCCACTCCGCGGCGGCGGCCACCATGGTGAATCCCGCTGCAGCGCTGCCGATGACGATCTTGTCGCCGTTGTTCACGTTGCCGTTGCGTAGCCGGTGGTCGAACGCCAGCGCCCAGGCGGTACTCGCGGTGTTCCCGTAGAGCGAGTGGGTGTGCACACAGGCGTCGGGCTTGGCGTTGAGGTCGGAGCAGATCCGCTCCAGAACGGCCCGGCTGGGCTGGTGGAAGGCGTAGTGGTCGACTTCTTCGGGTTCCCAGCCGGCGTCCTCGAGCAGGCCGCGGATTTCCGGCACCACGTGGACCGACAGGGCGAACAACTCCTTGGACTTGGACATGAAATGTCCGTCCACGGGTGCCCGGCACAGTTCCCAGTTCTCCGGAAGTGTCTTGTGCATGAACGCCTCGAGGCGCGCGCCGCCGGTCGGTAGTGGCTTGCGGGTGATCAGCAGTGCGGCCGCGGCGTTGCCCAGTGTCAGGCCCGCTACCCCGACCATCACCTCCTCCACCGTCTGCAGGTCGTAGGTGATCCGGTCGCGGGTGATCTCCGCCGAACAGATCAGCGCGGTCTGGACGTCCTCGTGCAGGGCGAAGTATCCGGCGGCGACGTGCATGGCCTCGATCAGCCCGGCGCAGGCGCAGGTCACGTCCATCGCAATGACCGGAGTGGCGCCGATGCGGCCGCCGACCTCGGTCGCCGTCGCCGGTTCGAAGGCGTCGCGGGCCACCCCGCCGTAGATCAGAAGGTCGACCTCTGCGGGGTCCACGCCGTTCTCCGCCAGGCACGCGGCCGCCGCGCGGGACGCCCATTCACCCGGGGAGGCGATGTCGTCGCCCTCGAGGTAACGGATCTCGGTGCTGCAGCGGTCGAAGACGTAACGGACGCCCTGCTCGATCAGGTCGAATTCCTGCGGGGTTCCGGTGAAAGATTCCCGCAACAGCGCGATGACGTCGTCGTTGCTCACCGCATGCTCGGGAATGACTGTCGTCGGTCGCGAGAAGTAGATTTCAGGAAGCATGTCTTTTCTTTCCCGGTCTTCGGTCCCTGGGAACCGGTGTACTCCCCAATCGCCCCCGGTTGAAGCTGGCCGGAACGACGGTACCAGGCATTTAAACCGTTTTCCGAGTGAACCGGGCTCGAGGCTGGGTCTTCGTGTGGTGCACCTACCCCGTTCGTGGCGGTGCGGACATCACGCGGTTCACCGAGTCGAGATGCACCATGACTCATGGTCGAGGATGGGCCGATGAGGATCATGACGTGGAACGTGCAAGGCCGGGTGGGCCGATGGTCCGACCGGCACGCCGCGCTGCGGTCGTGGATCGAGCAGACCGACCCCGACGTGCTCACCCTTCAGGAATCGTGGGTTGAGCCGGACGGAACCACTCAGGCCGCCCGGCTCGGCGAGGAACTGGGCCTGCACTCGGTCACCGCCGCGCAGCTCGCCGGGTTCGACCGCTACCCCCAAGCCACCTACTGGGTCGTCAACGCCGTCCTGTCCCGGTGGCCGCTCACCATCGAACGGCTCCGCGCGCTGCCCGACGAGAGGGGCGAGCCGACCTGGCGCCACGTGGTGGTGACCCGGGTGCACCGGCCCGTTGAGGAGGGTGGTCCGTTCATCGCGGCCGGCACCCACCTGGAGCACGGACTGGAAAACTCCGCGCGGCGCAGCGTCCAGATGACCGCACTGGTGACCCACCTGGCCGACACCCTCGGGGATGAGACCCAGCGGCGGGACTCGCTTCCGGCGATCCTGGCCGGGGACCTCAACTGCACCCCGGAGTCCGACGAGTACCGACGCGCCACCGGCCTGGCCGCCGGAGCGGTACCGAGTTTCACCCTCGTCGACGCCTGGACCGCGGCCGGCAACACCGACCCGGGACACACCTGGTCGGCCAGAAACCCGTTGGTCCCCCGCCGCGCCATCCATCCGCATCGCCGACTGGACTACGTGATGGTGTCCACCCCGCGGCGGCCCGGCGCGGGACATGTGCGTCGATGCTCCCTGGCCGGTACCGCGGCGGCCGACGGGGTCTGGGCCAGCGACCATTTCGCCGTGGTGGCCGAGGTGACGATGTGAACTCCCGGGTCGCCGACGGCCCGCCATCTTGGTGGCGGTGCTGCGTTGACCGGTCAGATCCCGTCGAGGTGCCGCTCGGCACAGGCTCGGATCAGGGCCTGGTGGAACTGCTCGACGTCACCTGCGCACGCGTCGAGTTCGGCCGGGCCGAGCAGTGCCACCAGAGCGCGATCGGTGCGCGCAACCACGAAGGGCGGTGGTGACCCCGCGGCGAGGACGTCGGCGGGTGCGTCGTTGCGGTGATAGGTCCGGAATTCGACGTCGAGTCGATCCCGGCAGCGCCGCCAGTCGGTGCGCTCGGTGAACAGCCCGTGGGTGATGTCGCACAGGGCGCAGTGCGCCCGGCCGAGTCGGGCCCCGATCCAGTAGCGCGCTTCGCCGAGCAGGGTGCCGTCGGCGTCATAGACACCGATGAGTTCCCGCACGGTTTCCGGCATCGTCTGAGGGTAACCGGGACGACGGTGGACGCCCATCCGCCCGCGCGGCGGTTGTGAATGCTGCCCAGTGGTGCCGGTCCCCGCCGTTACGCTCGGGGCGTGAGGACCGACGCGGGCCGCGGCATGGGGACTGCCCGACTCGGCACCGTGGTCTTCTGCACGGCCGCGCTGTTCGTGTTCTTCCAGATGGTGCTGCAGACCTTCCCCAGCGTGATGCGCGAGGGACTCGTCGTCGACCTGTCGCTGAACGAGGCCGGATTCGGTGGCCTGTCGTCAAGCTTCTACTACCCCTACATCCTGCTGCAGGTGCCGGCGGGAATCCTGGTCTCGCGGTTCGGCGCACGGGCGGTGCTGATCACCGCCGCGGTGATCTGCACGGCGGCGTCGTTTCTGTTCGCGATTTCCCAGACGGCCGGCTACGCGGAGGCGACCCGGATCCTGATGGGCCTGGGCGCCGCCCCCACCGTGGTGTGCGCGATGACGCTTGCCGCGCAGTGGTTCCCGGCACGACTGTTCCCACTGCTGGCCGCGCTGACCGAGATGGCCGGGATGGTCGGCGCGGCGGTCGGGCAGGAGGTCCTCGGCTTCGTCGTCGATCGATCCGGGTGGCGCACCGGGATGCTCCTCTGCGGCGCCACCGCGGCGGTGCTGCTCGTCCTGGCCGTGCTGTTCATCCGCAACCGCGACGCCGGCGGCACCCGGGAGCACTGGCCCCAGGCCGCCGAGATGAAGCGGTTGCTGAGCTCCCCGGCGATCCTGTCCTCCTCGGTGGCCGGCGGTCTGGTCGGCTCGGCCGGGATGTCGTTCGGGATGCTCTGGGGCGTCTCCTTTTTCCAGGTGCACCATCACCTGAGCCTGACGGCGGCGTCGCTGTGCGTGTCCTTCTACTTCTGGGGTGCCCTACCCGGGATGCTCGGCTCGGCGTGGCTGTGTTCCCGCTACCGCAACGCCGCGCAGCTGCTGGCGATCGGGGCGGCCGGGACGGCGGTGACCCTGATCCTCATCCTGTTCGTCCTGCACGTCCAGGTGGTCCAGAGCGTGGCGATGTTCGTCCTGGGGGTGTTCAACTCGACCTATGCGTTGGCCTTCACCATGGTCAAGGACGAGACCCCCGAGCACCTGTCGGGTGTGGCGATGGGTCTGACGAACATGACGATCATGGGTATCGCGGCGATGCTCTTCCAACCGTTGATCGGGCTTCTCGCGCACGCCCGCGGCGAGGATGTGCCGGGGGCAGCGACCTTGAGCGCGATCATCGTCGCGCAGGTCATCGCACTGGCGATTCTCGCCCGCGGCCGAACACGTCGCCACCAGAGGTCACAACCGCACCAGGTGTAACACCGGCACCGGCTGCACCGACATCACGGTCAAGTAACGATCGCGCATACCGCGCGTGATGAGGACCGGGAGGCCGGAATGGCACGTCTTGTTCGTCTTGCCAAGCTGGTCGCGCTGGCCTTCGCCGTCGCGGCGACCGTCGCCCTCCTCCCCGTCCGCCCGACCGAAGCCGCGCCGCCCCAGATCGTGGCCCTGACCGGTCCCGCCGTGGCCATCAAATCCGCCGACGCCGCCCCGGCCGTCCACCGGGTCTTGCCTCCCGGCTCTGACGCGCGGCCTGCCGCGAGCCGGCGGGCGGGGTCGAAGGCGGTGTGGGCGGCACTGACCCGGCTGGGCTCCCCCTACGTATGGGCCGCGGCGGGCCCGGACGCCTTCGACTGCTCGGGTCTGGTGGTGTGGGCCTTCGAGCAGGCCGGGGTGTCACTGCCGCACTCCAGCCAGGCCCTGGCCGGCGGCGGGCAGCCGGTGGCGCTCAACCAGATCCGGCCCGGCGACGTGATCACCTACTACTCCGACGCCTCGCATGTGGGGATCTACGTCGGCGGCGGCAAGATGGTGCACGCCTCGACCTACGGCGTGCCCGTGGCGGTGGTGCCGATGGATAACGCCCCGATCTACAACGTCCGCCGCTACATGTAGCGCGCGGTCCCGCCAGGATGCGCGGGCGCGGGAAAACACATGTCGTCTCTGCCCACCTTCGAGCGACAACAGCCGCACAGCGGGCGATCAGAGCCCTCGGTGATGACAATTGTCGCTACGAGGCGGGCACGGCTCATGCGTCAGCCGCCGCGGCGACGGTGCGCCGACCCGGCCCACCCGGGGTAGGTCAGGACCGGAGTTGGGCAGGAATTCCGCTGCGCTTGAGTGTCATAGCGCAGCCCTCAACAGCGCAGAACGCTTGCGACCCAGGAGAACCCCAGCCCACTGGACGCGAGAATCGCCAGCTTCCCTTCGGGCAGCAGCCCGTCGCGATGCGCCATCGCCATGGTGAACAGCGAATCAGCGGGCCCCATATGCCCGTACTCGTCCAGCGAGATGTAGGTGTGGTCCTGGGGCATGGCGATGGTTTCCAGAATGTGCTCCCGCAACGAGGCCTTCACCTGATTCATCAAGATGAAATCCATCTCGGCTAGTGCATGCCCGGATCGCTGCACTGCGCGGTTGATCACCGAGACGTACTCGTTGAGGTACACCCGGTCGATCAGGTCGGCGAAGACCTCGGCGTCGACGCGCGCGTACGCCCGATCCCAGTCGTCGAAATCCTTGGTGAACGGCAACCGGGTGCCGCCCGCGTCGATGCGCAGCAGATCGCCCAAGTCGCCGTCGGTGTGCTCGGCGAAGCTGAGCAGTTGGTAGCGCGGATGGTCGCGCCGCAACACGACGGCCGCCGCGCCGTCGCCGAAATACAGCAGCGGGTGACACTCCGGGATCTCGGGCGAGACGATTCGACTGAGGGTGTCCGCGCAGACGATGAGCGCGTTGTTCACCGAGGGGTCGCGGTCCATCATCCCCGCCGCGACGTTGCAGGCCAGCACGCCGCCGGCGCAGCCGTTGCGGACCTCGAACGAGTAGGCGTGGTGGCAGCCGAGTTCACGGACGATCGAGGTCGACGGACACCAGTTCCGATAGTCGTAGTCACCGGCGGAGACGAAGATGACCAGGTCGAGGTCCTCCCCGGTGAGGCCGGCCTCGGCGACGGCCTCACGTGCCGCCGCGAGCCCCATCGTCGAGGGGTGTTCGTCGTCGCCCGCGACGTGAACGTGCTCGAAGCCGATCCCGCGGGTGAACCGTTCCACCGGAACACCTGCCTGCCGGGCCAACTCCGCCGCAGAGACGCGATCCTGGGGCGTGTAGGTACCGAAGCCCACGATCCCCGCCACGGCGCGGCCCTGATGACGATCGCGTACGCTCACGGCTCTTTCTCCCACCGGCGGAACCTACCACTACGCACCCTGAGAGCATGGACCCGTGAGACCCGAGGTCCGGCTGGCCCACCGCGGCGACGTGGACGGCTTGGTCGCGCTGGAAAATCGTTATTTCATCGGCAATCTCGACCCCGCTGAGCACGCCGACGGGTTCATCTCGGTACTGCACTCGCCGGGCTGGTTCGCCCGCGCTATCGACGACGGCGGGGTGCACGTCGCGGTCACACCGGGGGGCGAGGTGGTGGGCTTCATTGCCCTCACCGCACCCCCCGACCCCGCCGCACCCGGCCTGTCCCCGATCGTGCGCACCATGCTGGAGCTGGCCGAGACACTGGAGTTCCACGGCGCGCCCGTCGCCTCGCAGCGCTACGCCGTTCGCGGACCGGTGTGTATCGCCGCCGAGGCGCGCGGCCTCGGGGTGTACTCGACGTTCAATGCGGCCACCCGCGAGGCCTACCGCGAACGCTATGACCTCGGCGTGCTCTTCGTCGGCGCGAACAACCCGCGATCGCTGCACACCACGACCGCCAAACTCGGCGCCCGGGTCCTCACCGAGTTCGAGGCGGACGGGAAGCGTTTCCACTTCTTGGCTTTCGCGTTCGGCGACGGCGGTGACGTCACCGGCGATCGGCATCCTTGGCCGCAACGGTGAGCGCCGGATCAAGGCGCACGTCTGTCGGCGCAGATGCATCCGAGGCGAGTGCGTCAGTCACGCAACGCCCGAGCCACCTGCGCGGTAGCCCGAAGCCCGTACAGCGCCGCCCGCCTGGATACCAAACCCGACACCGGCGCGAGGATGACATGACGCAGACCCGCCTCGCCGAAAGCCCGCAGTTGGGCGCTCACCCGTTCGGGAGTACCCCACAACAGAGATCCTTCGGTCATCACCTCGTCGGGCACGGCGGCGATCGCCTCTTCGATCTGTGTGCGATCGTGCCGGTCGGGCACGAAGTCGACGATGGCGTTGAAATCCTCGCCGAGTGGGTGCGCCACTCCGGCCCGGCGCCACACGTCCGCCGGGGCCCCCAGGCCCAGCAGTCGGATTGCCTTGTGGTTCAACATGTCTCGCGCTTCCCGCTCGGTGGATCCGAAGACCACGAAGCGATGAAGGGCCGGGGTGATGGTCGCCGCGTCACGTCCGGCCTCAGTGGCGGACGCGCGCACCGCGGCGAGCTTCTCGGAGTACTCCTGCGGCGACACCACCGACGCCGGATACCACCCGTCGCCGTACCGCCCGGCCAATCGCAGCATGCGGCTTGCCCCCTCCGCGCCGCGGCCCCCCGTGGCCCACCCGCGTTCAGCCTATCCCTCGCCGATCCACGACTCCCGTGAT
>NZ_JBILVF010000218.1:0-4105 GCF_044370595.1 Mycobacterium sp. | reverse complement strand
CTGGTCGGGCTGACAGGATTTGAACCTGCGACCACTTGACCCCCAGTCAAGTGCGCTACCAAGCTGCGCCACAGCCCGTTGCCGCCCGCCGAGGCGGCCAGCAGATCGAAATCCTACCGCAGTCCCAGACCACGCCGAACCCGAGCACGCCTGGGGCGTCACACCGTCAGCAAGCGGTACAACCCGATCAGGCCCACCGCGACGATCACTGCTCGTAGAGCGGTCGGCGACAACCGGCGTCCGTAGTGCGCCCCGAGCCAGCCACCGATCAGCGAACCGGCGGCGATCAACCCCACGACGGGCCAGCTGATGCGGTCGAAGGCCACCAACGTGTAGCTGATCGCAGCGACGACGTTGACCAGCATCGACAGCAGGTTCTTAGCGGCATTCATTCGCTGCACGTCCTCCGGCAGCAGCGCCCCCATGACACCGATCAGCAGAATGCCTTGCGCGGCAGTGAAATAACCGCCGTAGATGCCCACTGCGAAAGTTCCCAAGACAAGGGCGGCCATCCGCAATCCCGACACATGTTCAGCCGAGCGCCCCGCCGCCTCAGCCCGCCGACGGGCATAGCCTTGGACCCGCGGACCTGCTACGACCAGGATCAGCGCGCCTACGAGCAGTACAGGCACGACCTTGGTGAACACCCTTTCTGGCAGGTGCAGAAGGAGGAGCGACCCGATGCCGGCACCGATCACCGACGCCGGGATCTGCCAACGCAGCCGGCGCCATTGTCCGGACAACTCTTTCCGATAGCCCCACGTTCCCGAGACGCCGCCAGCGACCAGACCGATCGCATTGGACATTGTGGCGGTCACCGGCGGGTATCCAAGCGCGACCAGGGTGGGGAATGTGATGAGCGTGCCGGAGCCCACCAGCGAGTTGATTGCTCCGGCACCGACCCCGGCAAGGGCGATGAGGATCATGTGGGCAACCGACACCCGGGAACCCTAACCGGGAGTCGGCGGTAGGAGTCATTCGCTGGCGCAAGTCACCGAAAGCCGTTCTGTGGATGAAGTTCTCGATGTGGACAAACTGCCGCCCGCGGGGATGATCGCTCGAATTGTGTCACCGGGGAGGCGTATGTTTCGAACATGCATTCGATTGCTGTATCCGACGCTTTCGCCTCCCTCGAATCCGCGGTGCAGGCGCTTGGAGCGCTGGACTGGGAAAAACTGCCGGTCGACGCGTTGCTCGGGGCTCTTGATCGGGTGGAATCCGCGCGTCGCCAGACCACCGCTTGTGCCTATGACCTGGCCGCGGTGATCGAGCACTGCGACCAGAAAGCGCTTGGCGGAGTCGCGCACAAGGTCATGGCCGACGTGATGCGAACGACTGTCAGCGAGGCGCGGCGGCGCACCCGTGACGCCAACCAACTGAGTCCCCAGACCACTCTGACTGGTCAGTCCCTCCCACCGGTTTTTCCCGCTACGGCGAAGGCCTGGCATGCCGGCCTGCTTGACGTCGATCATTTACGGGCCATCCAAAAGTTCTTCAAGGATCTGCCCGACGACGTTCATCCGACCGCGGTCGAGAAGGCTGAGACCTTCCTGGCGGAGAAAGCCACCGCGCTTCGGCCTGACCAGTTGGAGAAAGTGGCCGACCGCCTGGCCGTCGAACTCAACCCCGATGGCAGGTTCTCTGATGAATACCGAGCCGCACAAAGGGGTTTCCAATGGTGCGGCCGACAACGACCCGATGGCATGAGCGTCGGCAGGTTGGTCGCAACCCCGGAACTGCGGGCCGCCCTGGAGGCGATCTTCGCCAAATTCGCCGCACCCGGTATGTGCAATCCCGAGGACCAAACCCCCACCGTAAACGGCGAACCGGCACCGGAGGTTGCCGCCCGCGATCGCCGACTGATGGCCCAGCGGCAACATGACGCCTTGGGGGCACTGGTGCGCCGCCAACTCGGTGACCCGGCACTCGGGCAGCACAATGGCCTGCCGGTGACCATCATCGCGACCACAACCCTCGAGCAACTTTGCAGCGCCGCCGGATACGCGGTCACGGGCGGCGGCACCATGCTGCCCATGCGGGATCTGATCCGAATGGCCAGCCACGCCTATCACTATTTGTGCATATTTGATAAGCACACCGAACGCGCGCTATATCTGGGACGTAGTAAGCGCATCGCCTCAGCAGATCAGCGAATTGTTTTGCACGCCAGAGACCGTGGCTGCACCGCTCCCGGTTGCGATGTCCCCGGCTACCTCACCGAGGTTCATCACGTCGACGAATGGGCCACCGGCGGACTGACCAACATCGACGATCTCACCTTCAGTTGCAAAGGCCACCATCCACTCGTCGGCCCCGGCGGTTGGAGAACAAGGAAACTCGCCGACGGCCGAACAGAATGGATACCGCCACCCCATCTGCCGCTTAGAGGCGGAACCAACGACTTCCACCACCCCGAACGGCTGCTACCCCGCGACGACGAAGCAGGGTGAAAAAATCAGCGCAACTTCGGCTTTCGCTTCTCCCGGACCCGGACGTTGATCCGGATCGGGGTGCCCTCGAAGCCGAATGTCTCGCGGAGTCGACGCTCCAGGAACCGGCGGTACCCGGCCTCCAGAAAGCCAGTGGTAAACAACACGAACGTCGGCGGGCGGGCGGCCGCCTGGGTGGCAAAGAGGATTCGCGGTTGTTTACCGCCCCGCACCGGCGGCGGGGTCGCGGCGACGACTTCCTTGAGCCAGGCGTTCAGTTGGCCGGTGGAGATTCGAGCGTCCCAAGACCCCAGCGCGGTCTCCATAGCCGGGACCAGTTTCTGCACGGCACGACCGGTCTTGGCCGAAATGTTTACTCGCGGCGCCCACTGCAGTTGAGCCAGTTGCAGGTCGATTTCGCGGTCAAGCAAGAAGCGCCGGTCCTCATCGACCAAATCCCATTTGTTGAACGCCAGCACGAGCGCGCGGCCTGCCTCGATGACCATCGACAGCACCCGCTGATCCTGCTCGGTCAGCGGCTGGGACGCATCGACCAGAACGATCACCACCTCGGCTGAGTCGATCGCGCTGTGCGTGCGCACCGATGCGTAGAACTCGTGGCCACTGGCCTGCCCGACCTTGCGGCGCAGGCCCGCGGTGTCCACGAAGCGCCACACCTTGCCGTCGAGTTCGATCAACGAATCCACCGGGTCGACAGTCGTTCCGGCGACATCATGGACCACCGAGCGCTCGGCCCCGGCCAGCCTGTTGAGCAGCGAACTCTTGCCGACATTCGGCTTGCCGACCAGAGCAACCCGACGCGGCCCACCGCCCTGACGGGCGGACTCTGAAATCGCGGGCAGGGCAACGATTACCTCGTCGAGAAGGTCAGCAACTCCACGACCGTGCATTGCACTGATCGGGTGCGGCTCCCCCATGCCCAGTGACCATAAAGCGGCGGCGTCGGCCTCGCCCTTCTCATTGTCAACCTTGTTGGCGGCCAGGAAGACCGGCTTACCCGACCGTCGCAGGATCCGTGCGGCCGCCTCATCACCCGCGGTGGCGCCGACCACCGCGTCGACCACCAGGATCACCGCGTCTGCTGTCTGCATCGCCACCGAGGCCTGCTCGGCGACCAGTCGCTGAAGACCCCTCGCGTCCGGCTCCCAGCCGCCGGTGTCCTGAACGACGAACCGACGCCCATTCCACGACGCGTCATAGGACACGCGGTCCCGGGTGACACCCGGAAGATCTTGGACGACGGCTTCGCGGCGCCCCAGTACCCGGTTTACCAGCGTGGACTTGCCGACATTTGGCCGCCCGACGATAGCCACCACCGGTGGTGGGGCACCCGCCTCGCCGGACTCGTCGGTCAGTTGTTCATCGGTGAGTTCCCAGTCGCTCTCGTCCAACCAGGTACCGTCCTGCGTCACCGGACCACCCCCGTTCGCTGTTCAACCAGATCTCGGAGATGGGCAATGACTTCGGCCTGCGTCATGTCACTGGTGTCGACGATGAGCGCATCCTCGGCCGGGCGCAACGGCGACACCGCACGGGTGGAGTCGAGATGATCCCGACGTCGCACGTCGGCCAGAACGATTTCGTATTCATCGGCCAAGCCGGCGGCGATGTTCTGATCGTTACGTCGGCGCGCGCGGGTCTCCGCGGAGGCGGTC
>NZ_JBILVF010000217.1:0-4110 GCF_044370595.1 Mycobacterium sp. | reverse complement strand
CGCTGTTCGATCGCCGTGTTGACCTTGCGGCAATGGTCGCAGGCGAGCCACGACCACTTTGACGGACCACCCGCGGTGTCACGGAAGCAGATGATGCAGAGATCCTTCGCACGGGAGACGTCGTGGCCCACCCATTTCACCGGGTTGTCCTCGCAACGGCAGGACTGCCACCGCCAACTCGGCTGCGGACCCCGCAGCCCACCGCAGGGAATGTGCACGCTCAACTCTTTGATTCGTTGACGAATCGCGTTGTCGCTAGCGCTGAACGCGAAGGGATCTCCAGTCATACCAACTCCCGGGTATTCCGGGCCCCGATGAACGGGGCGCTCTTACCCGCACCGGTGTGGTGCAGATCGCTTCGTCATCCGAGCCACCCACGAGCGTGGGGTTGGCGCACCGCCTAGTCGGAGCTTGGCGACGGTGTCTCGTGAAGCTGATTTGAGTGTACCGGCGGATTCGGCGAATGTCACCGACGCGCAGGGACGGAGCAGTTGCGCGTTCTCCGGTCCCGGCGTTGTCTGAACTAGACAATCGCTTACCAGACAATGCATTCGGAGCTCTTGAGTGCACTGAGCTGATGTTCGCTCACTGCTCGTCTTCTCGGCCTCATCGGGCGGGTACGACGTCAGGTCGAGGACTCATCCACCATCTCCCAGCCCGACGTCGTCACCACGAACCGATGCGTTGTCACGTGCACCTCGCCGGCATCATCGAACCGCCGGTAGCCGCCGAGCAGTTCGACCTGTCCGTCGCCCAACATGATCCGAAAGCCACCCATCATGCGGGGCACTTGCATCCACAACTCCCCGCCTTGTGCCTCATGGAGCACCTCCACCGGCGGGTAGCGCAGGATCTTGCCGAGGTCGTGGCTGCCGAACAGCGGTTGGATGTAGTGGTCGATCACGTCGGCGACGATCGCATCGAGCCGGGTCAACTCCTCGGCGCCGAACGGGGATGCCCCGGGCCGCAGTAACTCCAGCATCGACGGCGACTGCGCGGCCGCCACGGCGATCTCGAACGGTATCTGGCCATCGGCGTTGCGCAGTGACCGGAACGCGCCGCGCTCCAGTAGGGCTTCCGCGACGTCATCGGGCGCCCCGAGTTCGGCGGCACGGTGCAGGACCGCGGACTTTGAGCCGTCACCGGGTGCGGACTGGTTGACGTTGATCAGGTGGTTATCGGGATGGAGCATCTGAAGGACCCTGACCCACTTACCTCGCTTGGCGTAGTCGGCCAGGAAGCTTCCCTCCTGGAATTCCGAGTCGATCATGTAACCGCGGTTGACGACACACGGCCACACCGACGCGTTCCCGCGGAGTTCTCCGTAGCTGGTCATGACCGCACCAGCCCATCGAGGGCCGCCCGCACGGCGACGGTGGCCGCGTGGTCGCACCCCAGAATCTGCTCGAGGTCGGCATGCAAGGTCTGGTACACCGCAACGGCCTCATCGCGGCGGCCGGCCCGGACGAGGGCTTCGGCGAGATCCTCTCTGGCCGTGAGGGTTCGGGGATGATCCGATCCGGCACTCTGAACTTGATCGTCGACCACCTCACGCAGCATGCTGACGGCCTGCTCTGCCGGATACGCAGAGCCCAACTGGTCGAGCCGATTCTGTTCGGTCACACTTCCCCCTCCGGGTGGTCCCGGCCCCGCGACGGGGCGCTCTTACCCGCACCGGTCGGTGCGGGCCGCTTCGTCATCCGAGCCACCCACGAGCGTGGGGTTGGCGCACCGCCCAGTCGGAGCTTGGCGACGGTGTCTCGTGAAGCAACTGCATTCTAGGTTGGCCCACCGACAGATTCCGGGTCCGCACCCGGGACCAGTCGCTTGAGACTGTCGCCGGGCTGTGACTGCTGCCGTGGAGCCGCCATCACCGCATCCAATGTCAGACCCCCCCTTTACCCTCGCCCAGAAGTCATTCGGAAAAGGGGGAAATTCACCATGACCATCGAACCGCCGTGCATCGAGACTTGCTGGTCGGGCGTCCGCGCGACCCGGGTGGTCGCCGTCGCAGTGCAGCCCGCCGACGGCGACGACTTCGCCTTCCACGCGGTGGAGAAGTACACCGATCAAGAATGGTCGGGCACAATCCCCGCACTCTCGGCCGACGCGGCTCTGCTGGACGCCTTTGTCCAGATCCGCTGCGACATCCCCTTCGAGGATCGACTTCGGTTCCTGGTGAAGTTGCCGCGCAGAAGTGCGGTGTGGACCTACCAGAAGGAGATCAGGGCCGCCCTTCCGCAGTGCACCGTGCAGGGGCCATCGCGCGACGACGCCGAGTTGATGGCTGCGGCCCGTTGCGGGTTGGCGGCCGTCGAAGCTGCGCCGGCCCAGCCCGAGGACCTCTCCTTGCCGCCGCTCGTGGTCTCCGCCGACGGGTCGGTGCGCGGTAGGTTCTCCGGCAACGGGTGGCTGGCCTCCGACGGCCAGTACGGCCTGCGCGGTCGGATCGACACCAAAACCATCATCGGACCCGAGTCGGCGTTGGTGGCCGAATTGCGCGCCATCGACGACGCGGTCCGCCGATTGACCCGCCGCCGTCTGACGGTGTTCTGCGACAACAGCCACGCGGTGTCCATGGCACGCAAATGGATGGCCGGCGAGGACCTCCTGCCGAGGGGCTACATCACCGAGCGGGCCGGCGGGAAGACGGCCGGCCTGGTGACTGCCAGCCGGCGGATGTACCTCAACCGTGAGCGTCTGGACATTCGGTGGATCCGTAGCCATCAGGGCGAGCCTCTCAATGAGGGCGCCGACGCCCTGGCGCGGCTGGCATCCCGCTACGTCAAGGGCGACAGCGAATTGTCGGCCGGCGCGTATCGCGAACGAGCGGGCGGGCTCGCCAGCGCGTTTGCCGCGGAGTTCCGTCGGCGTGCCGCCGAAGCCGAAACCGTCTTGCTCAGCGCATGATCACGGCGGACTCGAACCGTGAAGCGTTTAGCTGCGCGGCTGGAATCACGCACCTCATTTTGCTATAATGGGGACTCCGCTGTTGCCTGCATCCTCCTCCCTGACTGGTCGAGCAGAGCCGGACGGCGGCCAATTCACACAACACCTTTGAGACTGTGGCGGTCGGCGGATTCGTCGACCTGAGCCAGCGTCTCTCAGTGTTGTCGACCCCACACACGGAAGGTGCACACATCAACAACGACAAGAAACTGCCGTGGCCCTATCCCCCGCGCCGCCATCCACCGTTGATGGAATTCAGCTTCGCCGCTCTCGGCTGGATCAACCGGGCCGCCCAAGCGGTCGGCAGTGACCGATTCGTTGAAACCGTGCACCGAGCCAGGTTCAATATCGACGGCGCCGCCGCCTACGCCGTCACGCCGGCGGAGATGGCGGTGCTGGAGGGGTTGTCGGCGACGTTAGAAGCAGTTATCCAGGCCGACGTCGAGGCCAGAGCGCTTCTCGGCGAGTCGGTTTCGGAGCTGGCGGAGGCGTTCACCGCCGACGTCGATCAGTTTCTGCAGACCACCGACGACCCTTCGGATACCGGCGAGCTCCGGGTCACCTGGGGTAGCTCCGATCGGAAGGCCCGAGGGACGAGTGTGCACACGAGCGTCAAACGGCCCGGGCCGGTGTGGGTGGTGGTCGTCAAACGCGAACGCATCGACCAGTGGCGGGCGATGTGGTACTTCGGCACCCGCGAGCTGGCGCAGGACGGTGCACGACGGGCCCTGGGGCGGACAGGGCAGGGCGGCGAGGTCCTTGAGACCGACGTTGTGCAGGGCCGCGCGTATCTGAAGGGCCGCGCGTATCTGAAGGGCCGCGACATGAACGGCGAGATGACGCAGTTGGATCCGGAGAGCGAGGGGATGCGCAGTGAGAAGTAGGGACAGATTCACCGGTGTCACCCGGGTCAACGTCGTCCGCGGCACGCCATGGAAGGACGCACTCATCAGCGTCCTGGAACCCCGATCCCCCTACCGGCCATGGCAACCCGCTGCCGGCTTCCAAGCGGGCGAGGCGGTGATTGCGGTTGTCGACACCGACCCGATCTCGGTGCTCGCCGGGGTGGGAATCATCGGCGCAGACGGCGACGCCCGGCGGGCACTGGCCGCCATCGACCCCTTTTACCGCAGCGGCCTGATGGAGCTGGGAACGTTGAAC
>NZ_JBILVF010000082.1:0-14501 GCF_044370595.1 Mycobacterium sp. | reverse complement strand
CCGTGCCCGAAGTCCGTATCACTTGCGGCGTCGCGCGCACTTACGACGCGGCGTCAGGTCTGGCTGGAACCCGCCGCGGAACCCGATGACGGATCCGACGAAGGATTCGGGCCCGACGCCGGCTGCTGGCCGGACTGCTGAACCGGAGCGGGGCTGTAGCTGGGGAATCCGGTGGGCGGAGTGTCCGTGCTGCTGGTGTCGGGCTGGCCGTAGCTGCCGGCCGGGTAGCCGTACGGGGCGGGGTAGCCGGGCCGCTGCTGAGGACCTGGGACACCGGCCTGCCCGTAGTAGCCGGGCGGGGGCCCGTACTGCCCGTACTGGTCGTAGCGGGGGCGTGGCGCGGGAGCGGTAAGCACCCCGGTCTCGAACAGCAGCGCGGTCACCGCGGCGGCGGCTTGAAGCAGCGTGAACAGCAACACCAGCCACAACGCCCAGCCGACCGAGACCGCCGACGGCCGGTTGACCACCTGACCGATGACCAGCAGCAGAGCAAGCACCGCGGCGACCGCGATCACCGCGGTGTACGACCGGGCGAGCCTGGGCAGCAAGCCCACCGCGGCCAGCAGTGCAGCGACCAAGGCGGCCACCGTCCAATAGCTCAGTCCACTAGCGGTGAATTGCGCTCCGCCGAAAGGACCCATCTCGGTGTTGATGCTCAGCAGTGGACCGAAACTGGCCAGGTACGCGGCCAGCCCAAGCCCGACGACGGCGGCGGTGAGGTAGGCCGGCACCTTCCCGGGCCCGGCGGTGGGGGCGGGGCTTGCAGGTCCGGAATAACCTCCGGGCTGCTGGGGAGCCGGGTAGCCCGGGGTGACGGGCGGGTAAGTCATGGCCTCTCCTCACGGTATTAGGACCTGCCGACCACGCTAGCGCACCGGACTGCAGCCACCACCGACCAGCGGGCGTGTCCCCGGCTGTCTGTGCAGCGCAACCGCAGGGGTTGCCCCGCTGACCTAGAACACGTTCTAATTCTGCGCATGGACTACGGACTCGTGTTGTTCACCAGCGACCGCGGTATCACCCCGGCGGCGGCGGCCAAGCTGGCCGACGATCATGGCTTCACCACGTTCTATGTCCCCGAACACACCCACATCCCGGTGAAGCGGGAGGCCGCCCACCCGACTACCGGCGACGAGTCCCTGCCCGACGACCGCTACATGCGCACCCTGGACCCGTGGGTCAGCCTCGCCACCGCCGCCGCCGTGACGACACGGGTCCGGCTGTCCACCGCGGTGTCGCTGCCCGTCGAACACGACCCGATAAGTCTGGCGAAAACGATCGCCACCCTCGACCATCTGTCGGAAGGACGCGTCAGCGTCGGCGTCGGCTTCGGTTGGAACACCGACGAATTGGCCGACCACAACGTGCCGCCCGGGCGCCGCCGGACCATGCTGCGCGAGTACATCGAAGCCATGCGCGCGTTGTGGACGCAGGAAGAGGCCGCCTACGAGGGCGAGTTCGTCAACTTCGGGCCCAGTTGGGCCTGGCCCAAACCCGTTCAGCCGCATGTGCCCGTCCTGGTAGGCGCGGCCGGCACCGAGAAGAACTTCACGTGGATCGCCCGCAGCGCTGACGGATGGATCACCACCCCGCGGGACTTCGACATCGACGCCCCGGTGCGTCAATTGCAGGAGATCTGGAGCGAGGCGGGCCGAGACGGCGTTCCGCAGATCGTGGCACTGGATTACAAGCCGGTGGCCGAGAAGTTGGAGCACTGGGCCCAGATCGGGGTCACCGAGGTGCTCTTCGGCCTCCCGGACAAGTCGACCGACGAGGTGGCCGCCTACGTCGAGCGATTGGCCGGCAAGCTCACCGCGATGGTTTAGGCCAAGACCGCCCGGTTGCCTGCGGCGTTGGGCCGCGCCACGATCCGGGCACCGAGAGGATCCCCGTCGCTCATCGCGCCGACGAGGTCGGCGTCGTCGGTCATGGCCAGGAAGCGGCGTCCGTCGGCGTCGAGGCGTCCGATGATGATGCCGGTTCGCACCGGCCAGTCGTAGCGCACGGTGTAGGTCTCGATGGTCGCCGGGCCGTCAGCCTGCTCAGCGACCGGCGTGGCCGGCCGGGCCGCGACTTCGGCGCGCAGCTCAACGCTGTTATCCGGCGCCCAGTCGGCCGCGTCGGTCGAGTACACCCCCACCGAGTACTTGCTGATGATCCCGCCGTTGGCTGCGACCAGGCCGAAGGCGCCTTGCCGCGAACGCATGTGCACGACGGTTTCGGCAATCGCGTGCAGTGAGTAGCTGTTGCCCGGACCGCCGAAGTAGGGCAACCCCCCGGTCAGGGTCAGCCCCCGCGGGTCGTCTACCGCCAGGCCGGTGCCGTCGCAGAAATTGAACACCGGCACCGGGAAGCAGCTGTACAGGTCGAAGGTTGCGATGTCGTCGAGTCCCACCCCGGCCACCCGCAGCGCCTCGTCCACCGCCAGGATCGAGGCCGAGTTGAAGCTCAGGTCACCGCGGTCCAGCAACGGTTGGTCGACCAGGTCCGCGTGGCCGCGCAGATACACCCAGTTCTCCGGTGGGATCCCGAGTCGGCGCGCGGCCGCCACCGACATCAGCACCACCGCCGCACCCTGATTCACGAGATCCCGCGCGACCAACAGCCGGGGGTAGGGATCGCAGATCATCCGGTTGTCGGCGTCGACGGTCATGATCTCGGCAACGGACCGCTGCACCGGCGAGGCCGAAAACGGATTAGCGGCAGCTACTTTGGAGAACGGCGCGAACAACTCAGCCATCGCTCTGCGGTACTCGAGTACACCGAGACCGACCCTGCCGCGCCGCGCGTTTTCCAACAACCCGTATTGCGCAGGTGCCCCGACCAGGCCGTGCGCCACGGTGTAATCGTTGAACAGACCCTCGTATCCGAAGCCACGATCCTCGAGTTGACCCGCCACCGTCTCGGAGTGGTCCGGCTTGTCGGCCGCGCTGGCGAAGGACCGCAGTGTCGAACCGTTTTCCGAGCCGAGCACCATCACCACATCCGCCGCACCAGCCGCGATGGCCGCCCCGAATTCGGTGATCGCGTGCTGCGGGCCTTGTCCGCCAATAGGTTCCAGAACAGCACGGGCAGGCTGCGCACCCACCCGGCGGGCTACCGAACGCGGATAGTTCGTGGAGCAGCCCAGTGGGGCGATACCTCGCCCGGAGATCTCGAACTGCCGCAGTCCCAGCACGGTGTCGATCGCCTCTGCGACCTCGGCGGCGGCGCCGGTGTCGGTCAGGGCCGCCTCGGCGGCAGCCGTCGCCAGCTCGACAGCGGACATGCCGCGGTAGGCGGGGTCGTCGATGCGCTCGGTGAACTGACCGACCCCGACGATGACAGGGGTCCGCGGATCGACCGCCGTCACAGGCACCGCACCCTGTGCGTCATAGAGCCTGGAGGATCTCCCTGGCCAGTTCGGCGGTAGCCGAGGGCGTCTTGCCGACCTTCACCCCGGCGGCCTCCAGGGCCTCCTTCTTGGCGGCGGCGGTGCCCGACGACCCCGACACGATGGCGCCGGCGTGGCCCATGGTCTTGCCCTCCGGTGCGGTGAACCCGGCGACGTAGCCGACGACCGGCTTGGTGACGTTGGCCTTGATGTAGTCGGCCGCCCGTTCTTCGGCGTCACCGCCGATTTCGCCGATCATCACGATCAGCTTGGTTTCGGGGTCCTTCTCGAAGGCTTCGATGGCGTCGATGTGGGTGGTGCCGATCACCGGGTCACCACCGATGCCGATTGCGGTCGAGAAGCCGAAATCCCTGAGCTCGAACATCATCTGGTAGGTCAGCGTGCCGGATTTCGACACCAGACCGATCGGGCCTTTGCCGGTGATGGTGGCCGGGGTGATGCCGACCAGCGCCTCGCCCGGAGTGATGATGCCCGGGCAGTTCGGGCCGATGATCCGGGTCTTCTGTCCGTGGTCGACGTTGTAGGCCCACGTGTAGGCGGTGTCCTGCACCGGGATTCCCTCGGTGATGACCACTAGCAGTGGGATCTCAGCATCGATGGCCTCGATGATGGCGTCCTTGGCGAACTGCGGCGGTACGAAGGCGATGGACACGTCGGCACCGGTCTTCTCCATCGCCTCGGCGACCGAACCGAACACCGGCAACTCAATATCGTTGCCGCTCTTGTCTTTATGGGAGACGGTCGTACCGGCCTTGCGGGCGTTGACGCCGCCCACGACCTGGGTGCCGGCCTTGAGCATCAGGGCCGTGTGTTTGGTGGCCTCACCGCCGGTGATCCCCTGGACGATGACTTTGGAGTCCTTGTTCAAAAAGATCGACACGACTACGCGTCCTTTCCGGCGGAGTGATCGGCGGCTCCGCCTGATGCGGCCGCCAGCGCGGCCGCTTTGTCGGCACCGGAATCCATGGTGTCGGCTACGACGACGAGCGGGTGGTTGGCTTCGGCCAGGATTCGCCGGCCTTCCTCGACAGCGTTTCCGTCGAGGCGAACCACCAGGGGTTTGTTGGCGTCGGACCCGAGCATCTGCAGGGCCTTCACGATGCCACTGGCGACAGCGTCACAGGAGGTGATGCCCCCGAAGACGTTGACGAACACGCTCTTGACCTGCTTGTCGCCCAGGATCACGTCCAGACCCGCGGCCATCACCTCGGCCGAGGCGCCGCCGCCGATGTCGAGGAAGTTCGCCGGCTTGACCCCGCCATGCTTCTCCCCGGCGTAGGCCACCACGTCGAGGGTGGACATCACCAACCCGGCGCCGTTGCCGATCACGCCGACCTCACCGTCGAGCTTCACGTAGTTCAGGTCGTTCTGTTTGGCCTTCAGTTCCAGCGGATCGGTGGCCTCGGCGTCCGCGTACTGCGCGTGGTCGGGGTGCCGGAAGTCGGCGTTGCCGTCCAGGGTGACCTTGCCGTCCAGCGCCAAGATCTGATCGTCAGGGGTACGGACCAGCGGGTTGACCTCGACCAGGGTGGCATCCTCGTTGACGAAAACCTCCCACAGCTTGGCAATGGTGACCGCCGCCGCGTCGAGCACCTCGGCCGGTAGGTGCCCCTTCTCGGCGATCTCCCGGGCGAATGCGACGTCCACACCTTTGACTGCGTCGACTGGGATCTTGGCGAGGCGGTCCGGCTTGGTGGCGGCCACCTCCTCGATGTCCATACCGCCCTCGACCGAGCACATGGCCAGGTAGGTGCGGTTGGCGCGGTCGAGCAGGAAGGACAGGTAGTACTCCTCGGCGATGTCACTGGCCTCGGAGACCAACAACTTCTTGACGATGTGGCCCTTGATGTCCAAACCCAGGATGTTCGAGGCGGCGGTGTAGGCGTCCTCAGGGGTGGCCGCGTACTTCACGCCGCCTGCCTTACCGCGCCCACCAGTCTTGACCTGCGCTTTCACCATCACCGGCCGGCCGATCTCGGTAGCGAGCGCCTTGGCGTCGTCCGCCGAGGTGGTCACTCGGCCGGGCGTCGTCGGGACATGGTGTTTGGCGAACAGTTCCTTCGCCTGATACTCGAAAAGGTCCATGAGATCTGTGCTGGGCTCTCTACTCGGTCGTGGGTTTGACAAAGCCGCTCCGGGGGAACTGTATCGGCAGGCGACGGGCCGTTACAGCCCGCCCTGATGACGAAAAGAACCCACACCGGGTCGAGGTGACACAGATCACATTCTCCGGTGTTAAATTGCCGTTGGGTTGCGACCCCACCGTCCCGTTGGTTACCGTTCTCCGGTCTAGATAACGCTTTGGTCACGGACTCGAGGACTTGGTTTTGACGCAGCTTAGGTCGGCCCCATCCCCCCGCACGCGCGCGCAGGCGACTGAACCCCCTTCGGCAGCGGTTCCGCCGTTCGAGGTCGCCGATATGTCCGACGTCGAGGATTTGACCCCGCTACTCGAGGTCCCGGCCAAATTCGCCGCTCCCGGCAGCCGGGCCGAGCGGCCGATGTTCAGCAGCACCGAGGTCACCGACGTGCTGCCCCGCACCCCGAAGCATCGCCGCCAGCCCACCAGTGCCGCCAAAGGCCGGGCCCTGATCGCCGCGATGGCCGCCGGCGCCGCCGCGGCCGCGGCCTGGGTCGCTATCAAGCCCGCCCCCCAGTCCACCACCCGCACCGTGCTCGCGTCTGAACTGACTCCGCTGGCCGAGGGCGCTGTCATTCGCGGCGCAGAGCTTGTGACGGTCAAGCCCGCTTCCAACGCCGCGGTGCACAACGAGGAGTTCGCCCGCGGCGTGGCCTACGCCAACGAGCGCGCGCATCGGGAGGCTCTGCTGCAGCGCCCACAGTACGTAGTTCCGACCCGAGGCCTCTTCACCTCCGGCTTCGGCTACCGCTGGGGTGCGATGCACGACGGGATCGACGTGGCCGGTCCGGTCGGGACGCCGATCTACGCCGCTGCCGATGGCGTCGTCAAAGAAGCCGGGTACACCAACTCCGGTTACGGCGCCTGGGTGCTGATCACGCACTCCGACGGCACCGTGACGCGCTACGGACACATCAACAGCTGGACCGTTCAGGTCGGCCAGCGGGTGGTCGCGGGCGACCAGATCGCCACCATCGGCAACCGCGGCAATTCGACCGGTCCGCACCTGCACTTCTCGGTGCTGGTCGGCGGAAACAACGCCATCGATCCGGTACCGTGGATGGCTGCCCACGGCGTCTCGCTGGGCGGTTACGCCGGCTGAGTTGTCGTCTTCCCCCGACGACCCGCGCAGTCCCCAGATCCGGCGGCACCCGACCGGCCCCGCTCCCGAGGACACCGGCACGCATCTCATCCGTCGTGTTCCCCTCGGGCAGCAGGAAGCTGCCACCCCGCTGATCCCCGAACCGGCGGACATCCCCACTTCCGGCCGTACCGCGTTCGCGGCCTCCGCTGCGGCCATGCTGAGCGGCTGGCCGACCGCTGTGGTGGCCACCGACCTAGTCAGTGGCTGGTGGGACACCGACCGGTTGTTCTGCCTCGCGGTGGGTTTCCTGACCCTGGTTTACGCGGCCGCCACGGTGTGCGGGGTGATCCTGCTCCTGCTCCGACGAGCGGTGGGCCGCTATCTGATTGCCTTCGGGGCCGGACTCGCGCTGCTGACGTTCGGGAGCGTGTTCCTGGCGGGGGCGAAGGTGGCCTGGCCGGTGTACCTCATTCCGCTGCTGCCGCTGGCCGGCCTGGTGCTGTCGTTGCTCCCGGAAACCAGGCGGTGGTGCAGCGGCGTCTGAATCCGCTCCCCCTCAGAGCTTGTGCAGGGGGGCGTGGTTGTGCATGAGTTTGACCCGCCCGGCGCTGCCGAAGTCGATCAGGGACATCGCCGACTCGCCCATCCCGGAGACTTCCTCGACGCGACCCAGACCGTACTTGTCGTGGCTCACCCGATCCCCGGGTTGCAGCACGATCAGCGGCCGTTTACCGCCGCCCGACCGCATCGCCGACGGCCCCGGGGTGCGTTGCGGCGGGCCGAACCGGCCGACGACCGGCGCGCTGGGCCCCGCGGCGGGACCGGTGTCGGTCCGCCGCCAGTCGATCAGGTCTTCGGGGATCTCCCGCAGGAAGCGCGACTCCGGGTTGAGCATCGGCTGCCCCCATGAGGAGCGCACCTTGGCCCGGCTCAGGTACAGCCGCTGGCGGGCCCGGGTGATGCCGACGTAGGCCAGGCGGCGTTCCTCGCACAGTTCGGTCGGGTCACCCAGTGCCCGCATATGCGGGAACATGCCGTCCTCCCAGCCGGTGACGAACACCACCGGGAACTCCAAGCCCTTGGCGGTATGCAGCGTCATCAGGGTGACCACACCGGCGTCGCTGGTCGGGATGTCATCGGAATCGGCGACCAGTGACACCCGCTCAAGGAACTCCGCCAGGATTCCGGTCTGCGGTACGTCCTCGTCGACCGCCTCGTCGACCGCCTCGTCATCGCCGGCCAGCGCGGCGGCGTTGGCCCGGTCGATGCTGAATTCGTGTGCAACGCTGACTAATTCATTGAGGTTGTCCAGCCGGGCTAGATCCTGGGGGTCATTGGAGGACTCTAGTTCGCGGCGGTAGCCGGTACGGTCGAGCACGGCCTCGACCAGATTGCCCAATTCCCCCTCATCTGCGGAGTTCAAGTGCGCGCGTAATTCGTCGAGCAGGTCGACGAAGCCGGCGATGGCCTTCTCCGACCGGGTGTTCAGCATCGGCACCCGACCCTCGGCGGCGGCGACCAACGCCTCGGCGAAGGTGCTCCCGGTGTTCTCGGCGTGGACCGCAACGCAGGCCTCGGCGCGGTCCCCAATTCCGCGGCGGGGGGTGTTGAGGATGCGCCGCAAACTCACCGCATCGCCCGGGTTGTCCAGCACCCGCAGGTAGGCGACGATGTCGCGAATCTCTTTGCGTTCGTAAAACCGAACCCCGCCCACCACCTTGTAGGGAATGCCGGCGCGGATGAAGACATCTTCCAGGGCCCGTGAGGAATTGTTGGTGCGGTAGAACACCGCCACGTCGTTGTAGGTGTCGGTGGCTCCGTCAACGAGGGTGTCGATCTCGCCGGCCACGAAGCGCGCCTCATCGTGCTCGTTGTCGGCCACGTAGCCGACGATGAGGTCGCCGTCGCCGGCATCGGTCCACAGCCGCTTTTCCCGCCGGCCGGTATTGCGGGCGATCACCGAGTTCGCCGCCGACAGGATGGTCTGGGTGGAGCGGTAGTTCTGCTCGAGCAGGATCGTGGTGGCGTTGGGAAAATCGCGCTCGAAGTCCTCGATGTTTCGGATCGTTGCCCCGCGGAAGGCGTAGATCGACTGGTCGGCGTCACCGACGACGCAGAGTTCCGCCGGAGGCACCGTGTCGGTGTCCGGCGCGGCGACCCCGACGAGTTCGCGCACCAGCACGTACTGCGCATGGTTGGTGTCCTGGTATTCGTCGACCAGGATGTGCCGGAATCGCCGCCGGTAGTACTGGGCAATCTGCGGGTGGCGCTGTAGTACCGCCACCGTCTCACCGATCAGGTCGTCGAAGTCCAGGGCGTTGGCGGCCCGAAGCCGGCGCTGGTACTCGGCGTAGACCTCGGACACGATGCGGGCGAGGTCATCCCCGCCGGGCTCCAGCGAGGCCGCGGCCTGCTCGGGGTCGATCAACTCGTTTTTGAGGTTGGAGATCGAGGTGGCCAGCAGGCGCGGCGAGTAACGCTTGACGTCGATACCCATGTCCCGACCGATCATCAGCAGCAGGCGACGGGAGTCGTCGGCGTCGTAGATGGAGAAGTTGGAGTTGCAACCCGGTAGCAGGGAGGCCTGGTTGCGCAGGATCCGCACGCAGGTGGAGTGGAACGTCGACACCCACATGTTCACCGCGCGCCGGCCGACCAGCCCGGCCACCCGCTCCCGCATCTCGGCGGCCGCCTTATTCGTGAAGGTGATGGCCAGGATCTGACCGGGGCCCACGTCGCGGGCTGCCAGCAGGTAGGCGATCCGGCGGGTGAGCACGGCCGTCTTGCCCGAGCCGGCACCCGCGACGATCAACAAGGGGGACCCCTCATGCAGCACCGCCTGGCGCTGCTCGGGGTTGAGCCCGTCGAGCAATTCGGCGGGGCCGGATGGGACCCGGAAGTCGGTCGCCTGAACAGTCATGACTGCACCAACTTACCGCCGCAGGCGGACACCTTTTTGCACAGCCACGCCAACCAGTGGCACACTCTTGACGTGCAAACGCAGCGATTTTTCTACGGGTACCCGTTCGCGGTGCCCGGGGAGGCTTAGCTGCTCGAAACCGAGAGCCCCGCGGTCCGCATCTGCGATCCGGGGCTCGTCTCTTGTGTGAGGCCCGGAGCGAATGAGACCACAACCCCCACACCAGGAGAACGGCGATATGACGACCGAAGAACTCACCGAATCGGATATCGACGCCCTACGCTCGGAGATCGACCGCCTCGACGCGGAGATCCTGGCGGCGGTCAAGCGCCGCACCGAGGTGTCGCAGGCGATCGGCAAGGTCCGGATGGCCTCAGGCGGCACCCGCCTGGTGCACAGCCGGGAGATGAAGGTCATCGAGCGCTACAGCGAACTCGGCCAGGACGGCAAGGATCTGGCGATGCTGCTGCTGCGCATGGGCCGCGGCCGGCTCGGGCACTGACGCCGGCCATCCAGCAGCGCCAGCTCGGGCACCGAAGCCGAGATTGCACTCACGCAGGCCCCCACTCGCCTTTTCCCTGCGTGGCTGCAATCTCGCGACGCCCGGTCTACTTCGTCAGGGCGATGTACTTCACGTCGAGGTACTCGTCGATGCCCTCGAAGCCGCCCTCTCGGCCGAAACCCGATTCCTTGACCCCGCCGAACGGGGCCGCTGGATCCGAGATCACCCCGCGGTTGACGCCCACCATGCCGGCCTGGATGGACTCGGCAACCCGCAACGCCCGGTCCAGTGACTGCGTGAAGATGTAGGCCGCCAGGCCGTACTCGGTGTCGTTGGCGGCGGCGATTCCCTGTGCCTCGGTGTCGAAGCCGACGATCGGGGCGACCGGACCGAACACCTCCTCTTTGAGGATGCGGGCGTTCGGCGGGACATCGGTCAGCACGGTGGCCGGGTAGAAGTTGCCGGGGCCGCCGGGGGCCTGACCGCCGACGGCCACCTTGGCGCCCTTCTCGACGGCGTCGTTGACCAGTTCCTGCACCGACGCGACCTGCTTGGGATTGACCAGCGGTCCCAGTTTGGTCGACGGGTCCAGTCCGTTGCCGACGTTCATCTCGCCCATCTTCTTGACGAACCTGTCGGTGAAATCCTCCAGCAGGGGGTTGGCGACGTAGAGCCGGTTGGCTGCGGTGCAAGCCTCGCCGCCGTTGCGCATCTTGGCCAGCATCGCGCCTTCGACGGCGGCATCGACATCGGCGTCGTCGAACACCACGAACGGTGCGTTGCCGCCGAGTTCCATCGAGGTGCGCAGCAGCGCGTCGCTAGCCTGCTTCAGCAGCGCCTTGCCCACCCCGGTCGAGCCGGTAAAGCTCATTTTGCGCAACCGGCCGTCCTCGATCAGGGCGGTCGTCACCTCCCGCGGCTGATTGCTGGGCAGCACCGACAGGACACCTTTGGGCAATCCGGCATCGTCGATCAGCTTGGCCAGCAGCATCATGGTCAGCGGCGTCTCCTGGGCCGGCTTGACGATGATCGTGCACCCCGCCGCCAGAGCCGGGCCGATTTTGCGGGTGCCCATCGCCAGCGGGAAGTTCCACGGGGTGATCGCGTAGCAGGGTCCGACGGGCTGCTTGGTCACGACGATGCGGCCGGTCCCGGCCGGGCTGGGGGTGAACCGGCCGTGGATGCGCACCGCCTCCTCGGCGAACCACCGGAAGAACTCCGCGCCGTATCTGACCTCACCGAGACTCTCGGCGACGACTTTGCCCATCTCCAGTGTCATCAGAGTGGCGATGTCGTCGGCCTTGTCGATGATGGACTCGAACACCGACCGCAAGACTTCGCCGCGCTCCCGCGCGGGTGTCGCCGCCCACTGTTGCTGCACCGCGCAGGCCGCATCCAGCGCCGCGATCGCGTCGGCGGCGGTGGCGTTGGCCACCGCGGTCAATACCTCGTCGGTGGCGGGGTTGAGCACATCGAAGGTCGATGAGCCGGGCCGCTCCTCACCGCCGATCCACAGACCGGTCGGAACCAACGCCAAGATCCGCGAGACATCTGGATTTTCCATAGCTCAATGATCTACCCCATCGCGGCGCACCGCCGCATAAGGTCTGGGGAATGAGCGCCGAGACCGGGGACATCACCAGCAGCGCGGCCTGGACAGCGCTGAGCCGACACCACGAGCTGATCGCCGACAAACATCTGCGGGCGTTTTTCGCCGAGGATCCCGACCGTGGCCGCGACCTCACCCTGACCGTCGGCGACCTCTACATCGACTACAGCAAGCACCGCGTCACCCGCCAGACCCTGGCGCTGCTGACCGACCTCGCCCGGGCCGCCGGTCTCGAACAACGACGCGACGCCATGTTCGCCGGTGAGCACATCAACACCTCTGAGGACCGCGCGGTGCTGCACACCGCGCTGCGTCTGCCGCGCGAGGCCGAACTGCGGGTCGACGGACAGGACGTGGTCGCCGATGTGCACGCGGTGTTGGACGCGATGGGCGACTTCACCGACCGGTTGCGGTCCGGAGAGTGGACCGGCGCCACCGGTAAAAGGATCGAGACGGTGGTCAACATCGGGATCGGCGGTTCTGATCTCGGGCCGGCGATGGCGTATCAGGCGCTGCGGCACCAGGCCGACGCCGGAATCGCCGCCCGCTTCGTCTCTAACGTCGATCCTGCCGACCTGGTGGCCAAACTCGACGGACTGGATCCGGCCACAACCCTTTTCGTGATCGCGTCGAAGACGTTCACCACTCTGGAAACGCTGACGAATGCCACCGCCGCGCGCCGCTGGCTCATCGAGGCCCTGGGTGACGAGGCGGTGGCCAAACACTTCGTGGCGGTGTCGACCAATAAGAAACTGGTCGAGGAATTCGGCATCGACTCGGCGAACATGTTCGGGTTCTGGGACTGGGTGGGCGGCCGCTACTCGGTGGACTCCGCGATCGGTCTGGCGCTGATGGCGGTGATCGGCCGAGCGGCGTTCGCCGACTTCCTGTCGGGGTTCCATCTGGTGGATCGTCATTTCGCCACCGCACCGTTGGAGTCCAACGCGCCGGTACTACTGGGGCTGATCGGCTTGTGGTACTCCGACTTCTTCGGCGCCGAAACCCGCGCGGTGCTCCCCTATTCGAACGACCTGGCCCGGTTCGCGGCCTATCTGCAGCAGCTCACCATGGAGTCCAACGGCAAGTCGGTGCGCGCTGACGGCAGCCCGGTGAGCACCGGCACCGGCGAAATCTTCTGGGGTGAGCCGGGAACCAACGGCCAGCACGCGTTCTACCAGTTGCTGCATCAGGGCACCCGGCTGGTGCCGGCGGATTTCATCGGGTTCTCCCAGCCCACCGACGATCTGCCCACCGCCGACGGTCAGGGGAGCATGCATGACCTGCTGATGAGCAACTTCTTCGCCCAGACCCAGGTGCTCGCTTTTGGCAAGACCGCTGAGGAGATCGCCGGCGAAGGCACACCGGCAGAAGTGGTTGCGCACAAGGTCATGCCCGGCAACAAGCCGACAACGTCGATCCTGGCAACGCGGTTGACGCCGTCGGTGCTGGGCCAACTGATTGCGCTCTACGAGCACCAGGTGTTCGTCGCGGGCGTGATCTGGGGGGTGGACTCGTTCGACCAGTGGGGTGTGGAACTGGGCAAGACCCAGGCCAAGGCACTGCTGCCGGTGATCACCGAGACGGCCTCACCGGAGCCGCAGTCGGACAGCTCGACCGACGCCCTGGTGCGCCGCTACCGGCAGGAGCGCGGCCGGGTTAGCTGAGCGGGCGATCCGCCTTTGATAGGCCCCAAGTATTGATCTAGGCCCCGTTACTGATGCAGATCAGGCCTGGGATGCAGGTCAGGACGCCGTCCGGGCTGACCTCGACGTTGGTCCCACCGGGCAGTGTCGCGTTAGCGCCGTCCGGTCCGACCGTGGCCGTTTCACCGCCGGGTAGAGCCGCGGTGGCGCCGTCAGGGCCGGCGACCGCCGCCGGCCCGCCGGGGACGGCCGCGGTCACACCATCGGGGGTGACCGCCGCGACTGGACCGTTCGGCACCGTCGCGATAACCCCGCCGGGTGCCGCCGACACCGCCGGCCCACCGGGCGCCGTCGCCGCCGCACCGTTCGGACCGGTCACTGCTGCGCCACCGTTGGGCACAGCGGCCGTCGCCCCGCCGGGGCCGGCGGACGCCGAGGCGCCGCTGGGAAGAGATGCGCTGGCTCCATCAGGACCGACAGTCACCGACGGGCTAACCGGGGTGTCCACACCCGGCGCAACACAGGGCGCGCCGTCGACGGTGATGCATGGCGCGGGATCGGCGGCAGCGGGCGCCGCGGCGAACATCCCCGCCAGCAGGGCGGCGGCAACTGTCAGTTTTCTGTTCATGGCCGCATTCTCGCCCATCACCGGATGACTAGGCGAATCGCTTGGCTAACCGTGGCGGCAGTACCCGCAGCAGCGCCACCAGTGGGATCCATGGCCAGCCCGGCACGATCGCCCGGCCCTTCTCCTTTTCTACCGCGTTCACCATCTTCGCGACACCGGTCCGGTTATCCACCATCAGCATCGTCTTCGCAGTCTTGGCGGTCATCTCCGATTCGATGTATCCGGGCTCCAGAACGGTCACGGCGATTGGGCTGCGGACGTATTGGGCGCGCAGCGACTCTCCCAGCGATGACAACCCAGCCTTGCTGGCCGCATAGGAGGCTTTGGCGCCGGGCATTCCCTTGTTGCTCAACACGCTGGAAATCAGCACGAGGTGCCCGTAGCCCTGACGGGTGAAGATCTCCAGCGCGGTTTCGATCTGAACCAGCGCGGCCACGAGATTGGTTTCGATGGTGGCCTTGTTGGCCCACAGCTTTCCGCTGCCCAACGGGGCGCCCTTGCCGATCCCGGCGTTGACGATGACGCGGTCGAGCCCACCGATGTCGGCGGCGAGTTCGGCGAAAACCTGCGGCACCCTCTGA
>NZ_JBILVF010000163.1:0-7459 GCF_044370595.1 Mycobacterium sp. | reverse complement strand
ACAGCCTCGCGACCGTGGTGTCGGTGCTGCGGCGGATGGCTTCGGCCCCGCTGGGCGGGATGCGGGTAGACCCGGCGGTCGCGATTGCGCTGCTGCAGCAGGCAGCCGTGCTCGGCACAGACGTACTGATCGGTTACGTCGACGCCGCCGGTGTGGCCACCCAGCGAGTGGTCCGGCCGCTGGCGGTTCGCGGCGGGCAGCTCACGGCATGGGACCCCGCGCAGGGTAGGCCGCGCGAATTCGCGGTGCACCGCGTCACCTCGGTGATGTCGGCGGAGTCCGGATAATGGCGGTCATGAGGTGTGATGACCGAGCGGGGCTCCATGACTGAGGGCCCGCTGATCGTGCAGAGTGACAAAACCGTGCTGCTGGAGGTCGACCACGAACGGGCCGGCGCCGCCCGGGCGGCGATCGCGCCGTTTGCCGAACTTGAACGCGCGCCCGAGCATGTGCACACCTACCGGATCACCCCACTGGCGCTGTGGAACGCCCGGGCCGCCGGGCACGACGCCGAGCAGGTGGTCGATGCGCTGGTCACGTTCTCCCGCTACGCGGTTCCGCAGCCGTTGCTGGTCGACATCGTCGACACCATGGCCCGCTACGGCCGGCTGCAACTGGTCAAGCATCCCGCTCACGGCCTGGCCCTGGTCAGCCTGGACCGCGCGGTGCTCGAGGAGGTGCTGCGCAACAAGAAAATCACCCCGATGCTGGGTGCCCGCCTGGACGACGACACCGTGATCGTGCATCCCAGCGAGCGCGGTCGAGTCAAACAGATGCTGCTCAAAATCGGTTGGCCTGCTGAGGATCTGGCCGGTTACGTCGACGGCGAGGCGCATCCGATCAGCCTGGCGCAGGACGGTTGGCATCTGCGCGACTACCAGGAGATGGCGGCAGATTCCTTCTGGGCGGGCGGGTCCGGCGTGGTGGTACTTCCCTGCGGGGCCGGAAAGACCATCGTCGGTGCCGCTGCCATGGCCAAGGCCAGTGCGACCACCTTGATCCTGGTCACCAATACCGTTGCCGGCCGGCAGTGGAAGCGTGAACTCATCGCCCGCACGTCGCTAACCGAGGACGAGATCGGTGAGTACTCCGGTGAACGCAAGGAGATCCGCCCGGTCACCATCGCGACCTATCAGGTCATCACCCGACGCACCAAGGGTGAATACCGGCATCTGGAACTGTTCGACAGCCGCGACTGGGGGCTGATCATCTACGACGAGGTGCACCTGCTGCCGGCACCGGTCTTCCGGATGACTGCGGATCTGCAGTCCCGTCGTCGACTGGGCCTCACCGCGACGCTGATCCGTGAGGACGGCCGCGAAGGTGACGTGTTCAGCCTTATCGGCCCGAAACGCTACGACGCGCCGTGGAAGGACATCGAGGCCCAAGGCTGGATTGCCCCGGCGGAGTGCATCGAGGTGCGGGTGACGATGACCGACAACGAGCGGATGCAGTACGCCGTCGCAGAACCCGAGGAGCGCTACAAACTGTGCTCGACGGCGCGGACCAAGATCGCCGTGGTCAAGTCCATTCTGGCCAAACATCCCGGCGAGCCGACGTTGGTCATCGGCGCTTACCTCGACCAACTCGACGAACTCGGTACCGAACTCGGCGCCCCGGTCATTCAGGGCTCGACGAAGAATGCCGAGCGCGAGGCGCTCTTCGACGCCTTCCGCCGCGGTGAAGTCAGGACGCTGGTGGTTTCCAAGGTCGCAAACTTTTCCATCGACCTGCCGGAAGCCTCTGTAGCCGTGCAGGTTTCGGGAACCTTCGGCTCACGTCAGGAAGAGGCGCAGCGTCTGGGGCGGCTGTTGCGGCCCAAACACGACGGCGGTGGCGCGGTGTTCTACTCGGTGGTGTCGCGGGACAGCCTCGACGCCGAATATGCCGCACACCGGCAGCGGTTCCTCGCCGAGCAGGGGTACGGTTACCACATCACCGACGCCGACGACCTGCTTGGCCCGGCGATCTAGGTCAGCGCGGGGATGACCTCGCGCTCGAAAAGTTCGATCCCGGAGCGGTCATAGGCGGCCTCGGGGAAGTAGCAGATCACGTACTCGCAACCCAGATCGCGCAATTTCGTCATCCGCTCGATGACCCGTTCCGGGGTTCCGGTGGCGTTGCCGGGGTTGTCGTTCATCGCCATCATGGCGTCGGCGGCCCCGTCACCGCACAGACCGGCGATGCGGGCGCGTACTGCCGCGCAGCGGTCGGCGAACTCGGCGTCGTCGGCGCCGACGATGGCGTTGACGTTGGCCGAACGGATGATGGCGTCGTAGTCGGTGCCGACATCTCGGCAGTGCCCGGCCAGAATCTCCGACTTGTGCGTGAACTCCTCAGGATCGGCGCTGAAGTTGGTGTACTGCCCGTACTTTGCGGCGATCTTCAGGGTGACCTTCTCGCCGCCGCCGGCGATCCACAGGGGAATACCACTCGGCTGCAGCGGTTTCGGCGCCACGATGGCGCCGTCGACCTGGTAGTGCTTGCCCGCGAAGGTCACCCGTCCGTCCCGCCAGGCGTCGCGCATGATCTGGACGCCCTCGTCGAGGCGGGCCAGACGAACCCCCGCTGAAGGGAAACCGTACCCGTAGGCGCGCCACTCATGCTCGTACCAGCCGCCGCCGATGCCCATCTGCACCCGCCCGCCGGAGATCACGTCGGTGGTGGCCGCCACCTTGGCAAGGTAGGCGGGGTTGCGGTAACTCATCGCGGTGCACATCTGCCCGAGGTCGATCCGCGACGTCGTCGCGGCGAGCGCCGCCATCAACGTCCAGGCTTCGTGGGTGGCCTCGTCGGTCGGGATCGGGACGGTGTGGAAGTGGTCGTAGACCCAGAGCGAATCCCACGCCCCGCTGTCGGCGTACAAGGCGAGGTTCCGCATCACCTGCCAGTGGTCTTTGGGTGCAATACCGACGAGATCCAGTCGCCAGCCCTGCGGGATGAACAGTCCGAAGCGCATACCGCGACTTTACGGTGCGCCTGCCCGCCGGCCTTGTACGTCACCGTTGTCGCCGTCGTTTAGTGGGAGAGACCCGATAACGAAAAGTCCCCGAAAACCAGTTCGGGGACTTTTCGCCGTCGGGCTGGCGGCTAGCTCAGCAGCGACGTCGGCGGGTTGAAGCGGTCACCGTACTCGGCGGCCAGTTCTCTGGCGCGCGCTACGAAGGCGGTCTTCCCCCCGGGGTAGCCGGCGATGAATTGCGCGCAGCCACCGGTCCACGGCGGGAATCCGATGCCCATGATCGAGCCGATGTTCGCATCAGCGGTCGTCTCGATGACACCCTCATCGAAGCACTTCTGGGTTTCCAGCGCTTCAGCGAAGAGCATCCGGTCGATCATGTCCTGCAGCGGCGGCTTGGAGGTGCCCGACTTGAACTCCTCGCGCAGTCCCGGCCACAACTGGGTGCGGTTGCCGTCGACGTACTCATAGAAGCCCGCCCCGGAGAGCCGCGACGGCCGACCGCGGGCGATCATCTTCTCCACCACGGCTTCGGCCGGGTGCGCCACGTAGGTGCCGCCGGCGTCCTCGATGCCCTTGCGGCTGGCGACGGCGATCTTGTGCATCAACTCCATGTTGAGCTCGTCGGAGAGTTGCAGCGGCGGAGCCGGGTAGCCGGCCTGGCTGCCGGCGTGCTCGATGCTGGCCGGTTCCACGCCCTCACCGAGCATCGCCAGCGCCTCGTTGATGAAGGTGCCGATGACGCGGCTGGTGTAGAAACCACGGCTGTCGTTGACCACGATCGGGGTTTTGCCGATGGCCAGGGTGTAGTCGAACACCCGGGCCAGCGCCTCGTCGGAGGTCTTCTCGCCCTTGATGATTTCCACCAGCGGCATCTTGTCGACCGGGGAGAAGAAGTGGATACCGATGAAGTCCTCCTGCCGCTTCACCCCGGCGGCCAGGCCGGTGATGGGCAGCGTGGAGGTGTTGGAGCCCAGGATCGCGTTGGGTTCGACGATGTCTTCGATCTCGCCGAACACCTTGTGCTTGAGTTCCTGGCTCTCGAAGACGGCCTCGACCACGAAATCCACGCCCTTGAAGTCGGCAGCGTCGGCGGTCGGAGTGATCCGGGCCAGCAGCGCGTCGGACTTCTCTTTGGTGGTGCGGCCGCGCTCGAGTGCCTTGGCCTCCAGCTTCTCGGCGTAGCCCTTGCCCTTGTTCGCGGCCTCGATGGTCACGTCCTTGAGGACGACGTCGAAGCCGGCCTTGGCCGAGACATAGGCGATACCGGCGCCCATCATGCCCGCACCGAGAACACCGATCTTGGTGATCGGAGTCTTGCCGATGCCTTCCGGACGCGAGCCGCCGCCGTTGATGGCCTGCAGGTCGAAGAAGAACGCCTGGATCATGTTCTTGGCGACGTGACCGGTGGCCAACTCGGTGAAGTAGCGGCTCTCGATGCGGCTGGCGGTGTCGAAGTCCACCTGCGCACCCTCGACCGCGGCGGCCAGGATGGCCCGCGGGGCCGGCATGTTCGCACCCTTGATCTGCTTGCGCAGCAACGACGGGAACGACGGCAGGATCGCCGCCAGCGCCGGGCTGGCCGGGGTGCCGCCGGGCATCCGGTAGCCCTGGGCGTCCCACGGCTGGGTGTTCTTGTCGGGGTTGGCCTTGATCCAGGCCTTGGCGGCCGGGAGGAGTTCTTCAACGCTGCCGACCAACTCGTCGACCAGACCGGCGTCCTTAGCCTTCTTCGGGTTGAACCGGGTGCCCTGGCTCAGCACGTTGACGAAGGCGTTCTGGATTCCCATCATCCGCACGGTGCGGGTGACGCCGCCGCCGCCGGGCAGCAGGCCCAGCGTCGCTTCGGGAAGGCCGATCTGGCTGCCCTTGACGTCCGCGGCGATGCGGCGGTGGCAGGCCAGGGCGATCTCCAGGCCGCCGCCGAGGGCCGCGCCGTTGATGGCCGCGACCACCGGGACGCCGAGCGTCTCCAGCTTGCGCAGGTCGGCCTTGATCTCCTCGACCTCGGCGAAAGCCTCACCGGCGTGCTCCGGGGTGATCTGGATGATGCCTTTGAGGTCGCCGCCGGCGAAGAATGTCTTCTTGGCCGAGGTTATGACGACGCCGGTGACCGAATCCTTCTCGGCGACAAGGCGTTCGACGCACCTGTGCATGGACTCCTTGTAGTGCTCGTTCATCACGTTGGCCCCACCGGTGGGGTCGTCGAGAGTCAGGGTGACGATGCCGTCGGCATCCTTGTCCCACTGAATGGTGTTTTCTGCCATGTTCTTTCACTTCCTCCTTCGGCGTCAGACGCGCTCGATGATGGTGGCCACGCCCATGCCGCCGCCGATACACAGGGTGATCAGCGCACGCTTGGCACCGCGGCGCTCAAGCTCGTCGACCATGGTGCCGGTGATCATGGCGCCGGTGGCGCCGAGCGGGTGGCCCATCGCGATGGCGCCGCCGTTGACGTTGAGCTTCTCGTTGGGGATGCCCAGGTCCTTCTGGAACTTCAGCACCACCGAGGCGAAGGCCTCGTTGAGTTCGAACAGGTCGATGTCGTCGACGGTCAGACCGGCTGTTGCGAGCACCTTCTCGGTGGCCGGGGTGGGGCCGACGAGCATGATCGTCGGGTCTGCGCCGCTGGTGGCGGTGGCCACCACGCGGGCCCGGGGGGTCAGGCCACAGGCTTTGCCGGCCTTCTCGTTACCGATCAGCACCAGGGCGGCGCCGTCGACGATGCCGGAGCTGTTACCACCGGTGTGCACGTGGTTGATCTTCTCGACCCAGTGGTACTTCTGCATGGCCACATCGTCGAAGCCGGCCATCGCGGCCAGACCCTCGAAGGCGGGCTTGAGCTTGGCCAGGCTCTCCATGGTGGTGCCGGGGCGCATGTGCTCGTCATGGTCGAGGATCAGCAGGCCGTTCTGGTCGCGGACCGGGACCACCGACTTGGCGAAGTACCCGCCGGACCAGGCCGCGGCCGCGCGCTCCTGGGACTGCACGGCGTAGGCGTCGACGTCGTCGCGGCTAAAGCCCTCCAGGGTGGCGATCAGGTCGGCGCCGATGCCTTGCGGGACGATGAAGGCGTCATAATTGGTGGCTGGATCGCTCATCATGGCACCGCCGTCGGAACCCATCGGAACCCGGCTCATCGACTCCACGCCACCGGCGATGACCAGGTCATCCCAGCCCGAGCGGACCTTCTGCGCGGCGGTGTTCACGGCCTCGAGGCCGGAGGCGCAGAACCGGTTGAGTTGCACACCGCCGACGGTGTTTGGCATACCGGCCGCAATCACGGCGGTCCGGGCGATGTCGCCGCCCTGGTCGCCGACCGGTGAGACGCAGCCCAGGACGACGTCGCTGATCAAGTTCTCGTCCATGCCTGCGTGGCGCGAGCGCAGTTCGTCGATCAGGCCGGTGATGAGATTGAGCGGCTTGACTTCTGTCAGGGCACCGTTCTTGCCCTTGCCGCGCGGAGTTCGGATGGCCTCGTAAATGAAGGCTTCTTCGGACATGATTTTTCCCTCGTGAGTGATTGATAAGGGGTGCGGCTAGGAGCCTAGCCCCCTGCTGGTCAACCGTAACAATCCACCCGGCCAACTTGTTGGTTGGGCGCCTGTGAAGCGTGCCGCCAGGCCCCCTGTGAAGTCATCTTCACGCCAGCCGCCGAGTGTGAAGAGAGCTTCACACCGGCCGGGAATTACTCTCCTAGCCATGAAGGAACCCGACCCGAATGTCATCGGCGCAGCGATGACCACGGTCGAGCGGCTGCGGCCCTTCTCGGTGAATGTCTTCGCCAAGATGTCGGCGCTATCCGCCAGCCTCGGCGCGGTTAACCTCGGTCAGGGTTTCCCAGATGAGGACGGCCCCGCGGCCATGCTGGAGGTGGCCCGCCAGGCGATCGCCGACGGGGTCAACCAGTACCCGCCCGGGCTGGGCATCGCCGAACTCCGGGAGGCTGTCTCGGCCCAGCGGCAACGCCGCTACGGGCAGGTTTTCGACCCGGACACCGAGGTGCTGATCACCGTCGGCGCCAGCGAGGCGATCGCCTCGGCGGTAATCGGCCTCGTCGAGCCCGGTTCGGAGGTGTTGGTCATCGAGCCGTACTTCGACACCTACGGGCCCAATATCGCGATGGCCTGTGCACACCGGGTTTCGGTACCCCTGGTGTCGAAAAACGGGTTCTTCGCGCTCGACGCCGATGCGGTCCGCTCGGCGATCACTCCCCGCACGCGGGCGATGATCGTCAACTCCCCGCACAACCCGACCGGCATGGTGCTCGGCGACGACGAACTTCGCGCGCTGGCCTCGGTAGCGGTGGAGGCAGACCTGCTGGTGATCTCTGACGAGGTTTACGAGCGGCTGACTTTCGACGGCCGTGCGCATCGGCCGATCGCGACCTACCCGGGCATGGCCGAGCGCACCGTGACGATCTCCAGTGCGGCGAAGATGTTCAACTGCACGGGCTGGAAGATCGGCTGGGCCTGCGGAGCGCCGGCGTTGGTCGCCGGT
>NZ_JBILVF010000170.1:0-7155 GCF_044370595.1 Mycobacterium sp. | reverse complement strand
TGCGGGCAGCCAAGCAGTACCTCAGCTATGTAGGCGGGGCGCCGTTTCAGCCGGCGGTGGCCTATGCGCTCAACCATGAGGACACCTGGGTCGATGCACTGGGGGATTCGCTGCAGCGAAAACGGGACAAGTTGGCCGCGGCGCTCACCGACATCGGCTTCGATGTTCACGACAGCGCCGGGACGTACTTCCTGTGCGCCGATCCGCGTCCCCTCGGATACGACGACAGCACCGCGTTCTGCGATGAATTGCCACACCGCGCAGGGGTGGCAGCGATCCCGATGTCGGCCTTCTGCGATCCCGGTGGTGCACTGGAAGCGTGGAATCACCTGGTGCGCTTCGCCTTTTGCAAGCGCGACGACACCCTCGACGAGGCCGTCCAACGCCTGCAGGCCCTGCGCCGAGATTGACGTTGTGACGGGCTTTTGAGTCCGTGTGTCGGGTTGGGCGGGAGGGGCCTCAGCGCTTCTTAACCTTGAGCACCTGCTTGCGCAGGCCGTCGGTGGCGGTTTCCATCGCCCCTTTGAGGGTGCGCTTGAACAGGAAGCCGGGGATCGGGATCGACGGGTCTACCGCGAGGTCGAACCGGACCTTCGTCTTGTCCCCGGTCGGGGTGAGCGTGTAGGTCGCCTCCTGCTTTCTGAGCTGACTGGACTTGATCAGCGTCCACCCTGCCGTCGTGTCGGTGAAGCTGTACTCGACCTCCATCTCGTCGGTGATTCCGGCTGCCTTAACCTTCATCTTGACCCGTTTGGGCCGACCGTCCTCATACCTGTCGAGAACCTCCGCGCTCTGGTACTGCGGGGACCACGTCGGGGCATTCTCCACATCTGCGATGACGTCGAGGATCTCCTCGGGTGTCGCTTCGATGACCACTTCGCGGGAGTCGTTGGCTGCCATGGATTGACAGTATCGAGACCGGGGGCGGCTAGGGAACCGATTCCCGGTAGGCCGCCACAACCGGCTCCAACTCGTCCGGGGTCGCGCCATGCAGGATGACCGCGTCGGCGCCGTAGTCGAACTCCCGGCGAATCCGCGCCACGCACTGCGGTGCCGACCCGGTCGCCGCAGGCTCCAACCATTCGTCAGGGATCAGCGTTGCGATGTGCTCGATCTGGTCGGCGGTGGCTTTGTGGTCAATGCCCCCGGCCACCGACTGCACCACCTCATCGGCACGGAAACGTTGCAGCACGGCCGGATCCCAATGGTTGGTGCTGACCATCAGATCGCCATAGCCCTGCAGATAGGTCGCCAGCCTGGCCACCGTCTTCTTCATCCGCAATTCCTCAGGGAGGTGAGCGCCCACGGTGGCGAAGCACGACCACACCCGCACGGCGGCCGGGTCGCGGCCTGCCTGCTCGGCTGCGTCCTTGACGGTCCGCACACAGCGCGCCACCGTCTCCGGGGTGAAATAGGTGTGCAAGATGACGTCGTCGAACAACCGGCCGCCCAGTCGCAGCGTCTTCGGCCCGAACGCCACCAACGCCAACCGGATGTCCTCCCGGAAAGCCGGATCGAGCACCAAGATCGGGTACTTACCCATCGGGCCGTTGTGTCCGACGATCACCTCGCCGCGCCAGAGTCGGCGCATCATCACCGCGAAGTCCTCGATCTGCGCGGTGCTGACCGCCGGAATCCCGAAGGCCCCGTACACCGCGGCGATACCGCGGCCGACCCCGAGGGTGAACCGGCCGCCGGAGAGCCGATGCATCGTGGTGGCCCACGATCCGGTGATCAGCGGGTGACGGGTGTTGGGATTGGTGGCCGCCGTGGCGATTTGCATGCGCTGGGTGACTGCGCAGGCCGCACCCGTCAGCGAGGCCGCCTCCTTGACGTTCCATCGTTCGGAGATGAACGCCGTCCCGAAGCCGAGTTCCTCACCGCGGCGGGCCTCCTGCATCAGTGTCGCCGGACCCTCCCCGCCGGCTCCGGCGAGCAGGTAGTAGCCGAGTTCGTCGAGGTTTCGGTGCATCTGCGTGCGCTCACCGCTCGCTCGTGCACCGAAATCGGTCATGTCCGCTCCACTTCGCTCGGAATGCCGAGACCGAGACTGTTGACGAAGCAGATCACCGCCAGCAAGGTGCTGTCGACCACCTCGGTGAAGGCGATGCCCTTCTGGCAGGCGAAGCCGGTGGAGAGTGGATGCTCCTCCTTGTCTGCGCGTAGTGCCACCAGACGACCGTCCTGTACTTCGGCGACCATGCCGCAGAGTGATTCGCAGATGCGGCAGTAGGTGGTTTTGCGCTCGGCCCGATGCTGTGTCGTCATGGTCAGATCCGGTAGTCGGCCAGCAGTCGCTTGCTGATGATGGATTTCTGGATCTCGCTGGTGCCTTCACCGATCAGCAGGAACGGGGCGTCGCGCATCAGGCGCTCGATCTCGTATTCCTTGGAGTAGCCGTAGCCGCCGTGGATGCGGAAACTCTGCTGGGTCACCTCCGCGCAGAACTCGCTGGCCAGGTATTTGGCCATACCGGCTTCCAGATCGTTGCGCCGGCCGGAGTCCTTCAGCCGGGCGGCGTTGACCATCATCAGATGCGCGGCTTCAACTTTGGTGGCCATCTCGGCGAGTTGGAAGGCGATGGCCTGGTGTTCGGCGATGGGCTTACCGAAGGTGGAGCGCTGCTGGGCGTAGCGCACCGCGAGTTCGAAGGCCCTGATCGCCACCCCGCAGGCTCGGGCTGCGACGTTGACCCGGCCCACCTCCACGCCGTCCATCATCTGGGCGAAGCCGTGCCCGGGTTGTTCACCGAGTACGTCTGAGTCGTGGGCGACGTAGCCGTCGAAGATCAGTTCGGTGGTGTCGATCCCCTTGTAGCCGAGCTTGTCGATCTTGCCCGGGATGGTGAGCCCGGGCGCCACTTCGCCGAAACCGCTGGGTTTTTCGATCAGGAACGCGGTCAGGTTGCGGTGCGGGGAGTCAGCGCCCTCCTCAGTGCGGACCAGGGCCGCGACCAGGGTAGACGTCGCGCCGTTGGTCAGCCACATCTTCTGGCCGTGCAGGATGTAGGTGCCCTCGGGGTTGCGGATCGCCTTGGTGCGGATCGCGGCGACGTCGGATCCCACCTCGGGTTCGGACATGGAGAACGCGCCGCGGGTCTCACCGGTTGCCATCCGGGGCAGGAACCGCTGCTTCTGCTCGTCGGTTCCGTGCTGGCGGATCATGTAGGCGACGATGAAGTGGGTGTTGATCACCCCGGAGATGCTCATCCATCCCCGCGCGAGTTCCTCGACGCAGAGGGAATAGGTCAGCAGCGACTCCCCCAGACCGCCGTACTCCGCGGGGATCATCAGCCCGAACAGACCCATCTCGCGCATCTGGTCGACGATGGCCTGCGGATAGCTGTCGGAGTGTTCGAGGTGCTGGGCGTTCGGGATGACTTCCTTGTCGACGAAGCGCCGCACCGTGGCGATGATTTCGGTCTGGAACTCGGTCAGGCCCAGGGTCTGAGCGAGCCGAGTCACTGCGTCACCGTCTCGAACACGGCGGCCAAGCCCTGGCCACCGCCGATGCACATGGTCTCCAGGCCGTAGCGGGCACCGCGCCGGTGCAGTTCGCGGGCGCACGTGGCCAGCATCCGCCCCCCAGTGGCCCCGACGGGATGGCCGAGTGAGATTCCCGAACCATGGATGTTGGTGCGCCGGCGATCCTTCTCGGTGAACCCCCACTCCCGCATGACGGCGAGGGCTTGGGCGGCGAAGGCCTCGTTGAGTTCGATGACGCCCATATCGGCCAGCGACAGACCTACTCTGCCCAATGCGGCAGCGGTGGCCGGGACCGGGCCGATGCCCATGACCTTGGGCTCTACACCGGCAACCGCCCAGGAGACCAGTCGGACCATCGGCTGCAGGCCCAGCGCTGCGGCCTTCTCGGGGGTGGTGACGATGCACATCGAGGCGGCGTCGTTCTGGCCGCTGGCGTTGCCAGCTGTCACCGTCGCCTCCGGATCATGTTGCAGCAGCAGGGGTTTGAGTTGGGCCAGCGCTTCGATGCTGGTATCTGCTCGGGGATGCTCGTCGGTGTCGATCACCTGCTCGCCGGAACGGCCCGGCACCGTCACCGGGATGATCTCCTGCGCCAGGACACCGCTGCGCTGCGCGGCGACGGCCCGCTGGTGGGACTGCACCGCCAGTTCGTCCTGTTCGGCCCGGGAGATGCCGTACTGGCGGCGCAGATTCTCGGCGGTTTCGAGCATTCCTCCCGCAACCGGATGGCTCTTGCCACCGGCGGTCACCCGGCCCCGGGTGAGCCCGTCGCGCATCCGAACACCACGACTGCCCGCACCCCAACGCATATCGGTCGAGTAAAAGGCGACGTTGCTCATACTCTCCGCGCCGCCGGCCACCACCACGTCGTTGACGCCGGAGGCCACCTGCATGCAGGCGTTGATGACTGCCTGCAGGCCCGACCCGCAGCGGCGGTCGACCTGCATGCCGCACGCGCTCACCGGCAGGCCGGCGTCGAGTGCCACCACCCGGCCCAGTCCCGGCGCCTCGGGATTGGGATAGCAGTGCCCGAGGATCACGTCCTCGACCGACTCCGGTGCGACCCCGGCGCGGTCAAGAAGTCCGGTCAGCGCGGCAACCGCGAGATCGACAACGTTGAGGCTCTTGAACATTCCGCCGTAGCGGCCGATCGGAGTCCGGACCGGTTCGCAGATCACAGCGACTCGGGACACTAGATGTGCCGCCCGCCGGTGACTTCCAGGACCGTGCCCGTCATGTACGACGAGAGGTCAGAGGCGAGGAAGAGCGCGACGGTCGCTACCTCACGGGGTTCTCCGGCCCGGCCCATCGGCACTTCGGCAAGTTTGGCGTCCCAAATCCGTTGCGGCATAGCCTCCGTCATCGCCGAGCGGATGAGGCCTGGTTGGATCGCGTTGACCCGCACCCCGAGATGGGCGAGTTCTTTTGCGGCGGCCTTGGTGAGGCCGACGATCCCGGCTTTGGCCGCCGAATAGTTGGTTTGGCCGATCAGCCCGACCTTGCCGGAGATCGACGACATGTTGATGATCGCGCCCCCACCCTGCTCGCGCATCACCGCAGCGGCCGCGCGGGTGCCGTTCCAGGTGCCTTTGAGGTGAACGGCGATGACCTCGTCGAATTGTTGCTCGGTCATCGTGCGCAGCGTGGCGTCGCGGGTGATGCCGGCGTTGTTCACCATCACGTCCAGGCGGCCGAATTGTTCCACCGCGGCGGCGACCAGGGCCTCCACATCAGTGGCCGAGGTGACGTCGCAGCGCACCGCGCGTACGACGTCGTCGCCGCCCAGGGTTTCGGCGGCCGCGCGGGTCTGGTCCAGATCAAGATCACCGAGCACCACCCGAGCCCCCTCGGCGATGAACACCTCGGCGATGGCGTAGCCGAGTCCCTGCGCACCGCCGGTAACGATCGCGGTCCGACCTGCCAGCAACGCCATGCGTCTGATCGTATTTGATGACGTCATGACTGCTGAGCCTGCCGTGGGCGACGACGACTTCCGGGACATCCTGGCCCAGACCCGCCATTTCGTCCGTTCGGTGATCGTGCCCCGGGAGTCGGAGATCGCCGAGGGTGACCGCGTACCGGACGACATCCAGCAGCAAGCCAAGGCAATGGGACTGTTCGGATACGCGATCCCGCAGCAGTGTGGCGGTCTGGGCTTGAACATCGTCCAAGACGTCGAGTTGGCCTTGGAACTGGGCTACACCTCGTTGGCGGTGCGGTCGATGTTCGGCACCAACAACGGCATCGCCGGCCAGGTTCTCGTGGGATTCGGCACTGAGGAACAGAAGGCACGATGGCTGGAGCCGATGGCTGTCGGGGAGGTGGTCGCCTCGTTCGCCCTGACCGAACCCGGCGCGGGGTCCAATCCGGCGGGCCTGCGGACCCGGGCCGTGCGCGATGGCGATGGATGGTTGATCAACGGACAGAAGCGCTGGATTACCAACGCGCCGGTGGCCGACCTGTTCGTGGTGTTCGCCCGGACCCGACCCGCCGACGCCGACGGCGCCGGCATTGCGGTGTTCCTGGTGCCCGCCGATACCCCGGGGGTGCAGGTGGGCGTCAAGGACGCCAAGATGGGCCAGGAGGGCGCCTGGACCTCCGATGTGTACTTCACCGACGTCGCGGTGGGCTCGGAGGCTCTCATCGGCGGCAGCGAGGACATCGGCTACCGAGCCGCCCTGACCTCCCTGGCCCGTGGCCGCATCCACCTCGCGGCGCTGGCGGTGGGGGCCGCGCAGCGCGCCCTGGATGAGTCGGTGTCATTCGCGACTACGGCCACCCAGGGCGGTGTCCCCATCGGCACCTTTCAGCTGGTGCAGGCGATGCTGGCCGATCAGCAGACCGACGTGATGGCCGGGCTGGCGATGGTGCGCGAGGCGGCGCGGCAGTGGCTCGACGGATCCGACCGCCGGATCGCCCCGTCGGCGGCCAAACTGTTCTGCACCGAGATGGCCGGCCGGGTCGCCGACCTGGCCGTGCAGATCCACGGCGGTACCGGCTACATGCGGGGGGTGCCGGTGGAGCGCATCTACCGGGAGGTGCGGTTGCTGCGGCTGTACGAGGGCACCAGCGAGATTCAGCGGTTGATCATCGGCGGGGGCTTGGTGAAAGCCGCGCGGGCCAGAGAGTGATAGTGGTGGCCAGGGCCGGGATCGAACCGGCGACCTTCCGCTTTTCAGGCGGACGCTCGTACCAACTGAGCTACCTGGCCGGAAGGCCCCAGTGAAGGTGCCTCGCCGAATCGGCGACCCTGACGGGACTCGAACCCGCGACCTCCGCCGTGACAGGGCGGCGCGCTAACCAACTGCGCCACAGGGCCTTGCTTGTGCACTCCGCGAATCCACGTCGTACGTACCCCCTACGGGATTCGAACCCGCGCTACCGCCTTGAAAGGGCGGCGTCCTAGGCCGCTAGACGAAGGGGGCCTGGCCGAATCTCTCCGGGGTGCTTAACGACGTCTCCACGTTGAGCGCACTTGAGCTTAGGGGATGCCAGGCCAATCCCCAAACAGCCCGGTCCCGTCCGTCGAAGACAGCCCAGTATTCTGGTGCCCGCGCCCCTATAGCTCAGTTGGTAGAGCTACGGACTTTTAATCCGCAGGTCCTAGGTTCGAGTCCTAGTGGGGGCACTCTTTCGGTTGGATTACTGGCTCTTCGGATCTTGCCGGGGT